>NZ_BAAILO010000040.1:0-59862 GCF_054589115.1 Cupriavidus sp. 8B
GTGCCGCAAGTTTACAAGGGCCGCACCAAGTTATTGAACGCGAACGCTCTTCCCCGAGGCCGGTCGGTGATGGTCAGAGTTGTGTATAACCGGATGGGCTTGATGGCATAGGCCTGGTTATTGTCCAAATTCCGGTCTCCACCCATTCGTATTGCTTAGAGATCGGATTTAATACCCTATCAAACGGAATTTTAATCACACCCCCTACACCGTAGCCCAATCCGGCTCCAACTTTACTCAACAGAGCACCAAGGAAAGGATCGTCACCTTTAATTTCAGCTGAGTAATATCCGCCAGCCACATTCCAAGTGACCGTGGGGTTATATCCCTTGCCAACGGTTATCGCTCCGACCACGACAGATCCAATAACATCAGACAACTTGACATCACCGCTAACTCCATATTGGAACCCTGCGCTTGCGGAACCTGATATTCCTGCAGCAATTAATTTTTCCTTCCCACTTGCCCCTGCGATAATACCTCTCCCTCCCATTACAATCACAGGCCAAGAAGTAGGATCTATAACGACAGCCATTACTCTGTCTGTCGTAGAAATATTGTCATGCAATGCAGCCAGATCCTTACCGTTCAGGTATTTGACCAAAGCAATAGCGTCCGGGTCTTTCAACTTCTCACTTAGCCGTACTTGCGAGGAATTTTCATCGAGCGCGACATTCGCGTACCCCTTAATGAGTTCCTCATACGACACGCAGACTATTCCTCCAGAGCCGCATTTCTTCTCAAGCTCAGCACTATTCTTATTGCTTAGATCGATATATTTCTGAATAACGGGCGTGCAATCTCCCCCGCGGAGTTTGCACGTCGCGAGCTCCACATCAAGCGCCCGAGACTCGCGCTCTGACAGATAGTTGTTATCAATGGCGGCGATGACGCTGCCAGATGCTGTCGCCGCATCAGCTCCAGCGCCGGCGGCAATACCCGTCACGAGGCTGGCGAGCAAGTTGCGTTTCGCCTCTTTCTGCTCCGCTGTCTCGTTTGGGGGTTCGCTAAGCAGGTTGGTCAGCAGGCTGCTGGTGGCTGCACCCAGTGCACCGTCAACACATCCCTTGCCGCTCCCTGCCGCACCTGCGCAACCGACAATCGCGTGTAACGCTGCATGCGCCGGGCTACCTTCGGCTAGCGTGCCATCTTTGACCAGTTTGCCGATGTAGCCCGCGCCCTGCTGTTGCACGTAGTTGACGACCAGGCCCTGTGCAAACTGCGCGCTGGAGCCAGTAGCGTTGCCCCCAGCGGCTGCCGCGAGTGCGGTCAGGACCTGACGCCCGGCGCCGCCCGGTGCCCACGTGGCGTTGTCGTCCAGACGCTGCTGAAGCACCGCTATGCGGGACTGATCGCGCTCGCCTTCAGGCTTCGCTAGTTCCTTATCGAGCGTTTCCTTTGCCGCAGTCGACTCCTTGGCCCGATTATTGATGAAGGTGCCGGTCTCTCGGACCAGCGCCCCAGCGATCTCGAAGCCGGCCTTGATTTCCTTCTCATTGAAAATCGGCTTAAGTGCATTGCTACCGTCCTTGCCGGTTTCCACGTCGCGATTGAGCGTGGCCAACCGTTCATCCACGGTCTGCCCGGTCAGCGCCTGCTGGCCGGCCGCATCGATGATGGTGACAGCGCCGCCGCTGATACCGCTGCGGGTAATGCTGCGGCTATTGCCGCTGGCCGCCATCGCAATGGGCGTCGCGGCACTGAAATTGCCATCGCGGGCAGGTTGCTGCCCGGCACCTGGCCACCGGTAGCGGCCTTGCCTTGCTGGTCGGTGCCGACGCCGGCAGGCGTGGGGCCAGGGCCATCGCCATAGCGGGCCACTTCCTTCATGCCACCGCCGCCCTTGCTGAAGCCACCGCCCAGGCTGACACTGCTGGCGCTGTACTCGGCACGGTTCTCGATGTCACTGGTGGTCAGGGTGCCGGTGGCAAACCGGTTCAGGCCGTCCTGTACGTCTTGCTCCGTGGAAGCGATGACGCCGCCCTTGAGGCCGGTGTTGCCCTTGACCTTGACCTGGAAGCCGCCATCGCCGGCCTTGATGCCGGACTGCTCGGTGACACTGGCGTAGTTGCTGTTGATCTTCTGCTGGCTGGCGTTGACGCTGCCGGAGAAGCCGGCGCCCACGGTGGCGCTGCCGCCGAGGCTCTGGTCTTTGCTCTTGAAGGTGCTGGTGTCCTGCAGGCTCTCGATGTTGAGGTTGCCGCCGACATCGGCCACTACCTGCTTGCCGCTGGCGACCGCACCGCGCAGGATGGTATCGCCGCCCGATTCCAGGGTGAGGCGTTCGCCGGCGCTGACGTGGGTGTTAGTCCAGGTGACGTCGCGGCCTTCGCCCTTGCCGCGCGAGCCGCTGGCGTTGGCGGTAACGCCCATGGCCACACCGCCCTGGCCGACCGAGATGGCCACGCCCACGCCACCGCTGGCGCTACCGCTCTTGCGGTCGGTTTCGATTGTGTTCTTTGCGGCCAGCAGAGCGATGTCGCCGTCGGCCTTGAGGTGAGCATTACCGCCGGCCGTGATGTTGCTGCCCTGGATGGTAAGGTCCGAGTCCTGCCCGGCGCCGGTGGCGCTGATACGCACGTTGCCACCGGCAGCCACGGTGGAGCCGGCGGCGGCGTCGCGGGTGCTGGTGGTCTTGCTGTCGCTCTTGCTACCCCCCACGGTGATGGCGATGTTGAGGCCGCCGGCTGCCTTGGGGTCGGCCTGCACCGCATCGGCGGCATTCTTGGCGGCCAGCCCGGTGGCCGCTCCCGCCAGGACCTTCATGCGGGCGTCGCTGGTCTGGCCGCTGGCGCTCTTCATCTGCTGCGCGGTCTGGATGGCGGAGATGACGGGTGCGGTCACCGCCACGGTCAGGCCGGACTGGCGGAACTTGCTTTCCTCGGTGCTGCGGCCGGTTTCGCGGGCTTCGACGATGGCCACCTTCTTGGCGTGGATGTCGATATCGCCCTGGGGCGCCAGCACGTGGCTGCCGGTCTGCTGGTAGTGGTTGCCCGCCACCAGGGTGACGTTGCCTGCTGTGGCGCCCACGGTGGAGGCGGCCGCGCTGGTGCTCACGTCGCGCTGGTCGGCACTTTGCATCTGGCTGCCGACGGTGAAGCCGACACCGCCGTTGTAGAGGAAGCCGCTCTTGTCGGTGCGCTTGAAGTGGCTTTCGCTGCGGGTGTTGGTGGCGGCTTCGAGGGTGAGGTTGTTTTTGGCGACGATGACGGTGCCAGCGTCCGAGACTACGTTGCTGCCGGTAACGGTGACGTTCTGCCCCTGCACCGCCACGGTGTTGCCACTGAAAGTGCTGGCCACCGCGTGGGTTTGCTCGACGCTGTCGCGGCTGGTGCGGGTGGTGGAGCCGAGCAGGCCGCTGGACTTGTGCTTGCGGCCTTCGCTCCAGTTGCTGCTGGCTTCGCCGCTGGCGATGTTGACGTCACCCTGGGCCACGGCCACCACTGCGCCTTTCTTGCTGGTTACGTTGGCGGCGCGGGCGTTGATATCGCCGCCGGCCTGCAGGCGAACGTCGCCTTCGGTACGCACGGTGGTGCCAACATCCTGCACATAGCCCTGTTTGAGGTAGTTGCTGGCGTTGCGGACGTTATTCTCTTGCTCGCCGATTTGCACGGTGCCAAGGTTGAGGTCGCGCCCGGCGATGATGGCGGTCTTGCCTTCCTTGCCGGCGTTGATGATCTGCGCGGCGATCAGGTTGGCATCGCGCCCGGCCATGGCGACCAGGGTGCCGCCGGGGTTGGTGACGTACAGGCCGGCGGCGCGGTCGATGTTGGTGCGGCTGAAGTCGCTTGGGCCCGCTTGCTTGGCGTCGCTGTGGGTGGTGGTGTTGACGTTGAGGTCGCGCCCGGCGCTGGCGGACAGGAAGCTGCCCGCGTCGAGCGTACCGCCGATGTTGTCCAGGTCGTTTCGCGCCTTGAGCGCCACGGCATCGCCGGTGATGCGCCCGCCCAGGTTGCGCAGGTTCTCGGCGGTGAGCTGCACGGCGGTGCGCCCGGCGATGGTGCCGGAGTTGACCAGGTCGCCCTTGAGGTTAAGGTCGATGCTATTGGCGGCGATCAGGGTGCCGTTGCCGTTGAGGTCGCCGGGCTTGGCGCGGACGTAGACCTGCGGGACCAAGGCGCGGGTGCGCCTGCCATCGGCCAGCGTGACGTCCTGCTCGACCAGCCAGACGATGTCGCTGGTGAGCTGGGCCATCTGCTCGGCGCTGAGCGCCACGCCGGGGCGTAGGTTCCAGGCCTTGGCATAGGTGCTGCCGGCTTCCAGCAAGGTGCGGTACTGGGCCTCGTCGCTGCTGTAGCCCTGCAGGAAGCGCCGGCCGGTGAGCTGGCCGATCTGGTCGCGCACCAGGCCCTGTTCGTAGAAGCCGTCGCTCAGGCGCTTTTGCATGATGGCCGGGTCGTAGCCCAGCCCCAACTCCCAGCCGCCGGTGCGGCGGCGCTGCACTTCGATCTCGGTGTCGTCAATGTAGTTATTGGAATGACGCAGCCAGCTGCGAACGTAGGCGCTGGTCTTGCGTGTGGCATCGCGATACAGCAGGCGCGACAAGCGGACTTCTGCGTGCTCGCTGGTACCGCGGTAGACATAGTTCTGTGAGTAGCCAGCCACTGTCTGGTGGTATTTGTAGCCACCGGCGGTGGCGCCCAGTTGCCAGTAGCCGAACGGGACGCTGTAGTGGACGGTGTAGCCACGCGTGCCCTTGCCATCGGGGTTGAACACATCGTGGTTGAAGTTGGCGTAGAACAGGTCGTTCAGCATCAAGGTATCGTCCAGGGAGAGCGTGGCGCTCGCCTGGTACTTGCCGGTCGCCCGGCTACCTGAATCGTCCAGCGAAAGGCTCAACCGCGCAGGACGATGCTGTATCCAGGCGATGACCAGGTCGCTTTCGCCCGGCCGCGCGTCATCGCCGTGCGCCGGCACGATCTGGATGTCGGCCTCCACGGTGGGGACGCGCTTGAAGTTCTCCAGCGCTTGCTCGATATCGCGCAGGTTGAGCAGGTCACCGCGGCGTATCGGCACGGCGTTCCAGGCGGTAGCGCGCGACGAAGTGTCGGCAGCAAAGCGGATCGCCCGCACCCGGCCCGGCACCACGGTGAGCGCCAGGACACCGCTGTTCAGGTCCTGTGGGGCCGCCCGCACGCGCGTAGTCACAAAACCGCGCGCGACGATGGCGTTCTGGATGCGCTTCATCACCACGTTGATGCCTGCGGTACCCAGGCACCGTCCGGTAGCGGGATCGGTGGCGGGGTCGACTGCCTTCAGCGCCCACAGGAATTTGCCGGCATCCTCGCCCGTCAGCTGGATCTCATGGATCGTGAAGCAGGGCCCCTCTTCCTTCGGTAACAGATCGGGCGCCGGCATCGCTGGCATCGGTATTCGCACATCCGGCGTGGATTCCTGCTGCTCGCGCAAGATGCGTTCGCGCTCCTGCTGGCGCAGCAATTCCTGCGCAGCGCTTCCGGGTGCCTGCCCCTGCGAGGCGATCGGAAACACCAGCAGGCCGCAAGCCAAGCCGCATGAGCGCGTTAACGCTGACCAGAACTTCCGTTGCTCCATGTTTGTTCTTCCCTGTACTGGCCCGGGTCACCTGCTGACGACATCCAGTACCGCCTATGGCAGGCCAGAGAAGTTGCACTTGTCCGCTCACGCAACTGAGAGTGACTTGCAACCAAACCTAGAGTTTTCACGCTGCGAACTGCGGCGTATGTAGGAAACTTCTTGAAGTTGAGGAGACTTTTCCCAACCTGATGTGATCTTTAGCCGTGAGGCAGCTCGCGCCTGCGCATCCGGGGTGCCTGGCGGTGGGGGGCTCGCACGGCTACTCCGCCAGGCGCAGTGAGCGCAAGGCCGGGCGTTCGCGCCGGGTTTTGGTAGTACGATATCGCCCTTGCACGCATTGCCGTGTTGTCGGGAGAGAGTTTTGCCATCAGTGGATCGCCGTAGCGCCGGCACATCGCGCGCCCGGGCCAGGGCCGAAGAACCATCGCAGAATGAGCTGGCCTACACCGGCCTGCGGGAGCGGCTGACCACGCTGGTCTACCGCCCCGGCGAGCATCTCAACATCTCCACCCTGGTCGACGATCTCGACCTTGGCCGCACGCCCATCAACCAGGCGCTGCACCGGCTGGCCAACGAAGGGCTGGTCCAGATCCTGCCGCGCAAGGGCGTGGTGGTCTCGCCGCTGTCCATCGACGATGCGCTGCACCTGATCGATGTGCGCCTGGCCAACGAGACGCTGTGCGCCAGGCTGGCTGCCGAGCGCATCACCGCCGCTGGCCTGCAGACGCTCGAGAGCCTGCTGAGCCAGGTGGAAGACGCTGTGGCGCAGCGCAACCTGCCAGAGGTGACGAACCTGGACCGCCTGTTCCACGAGGAAATCGCGCAGCTGTCGGGCAACCCGATCCTGATTGAAATCCTCAAGGTGCTGCACGCGCGCTCGCAGCGCTTCTGGGCCATTTCGCTGTCGTCCGAAGGGCACCTGGCCGAGGTCGGCGCCGAGCACCGCGCCATCCTGAAGGCGCTGCGCGACGGCGACGGCGCGGCAGCGGCCAGCGCGGTCACGGCCCATGTGCTCTCCTTTCGCCAGGCGCTGCTGCAGGGCCGCCGCGAAACGGTCTTCGCGACGGCGATCGAGGGCTAGCCGGTCAGCTTTCGAGCGGCTTCTTCGCGGTTTCCCGTGCCACCAGCAAGGCCACCAGCGTCAGCGCCACGGCGGCGCTGACATACAGCGAGATCGCCAGCGTCGAGCCATACGACTTGTACAGGCTGGCGATGATCAGCGGCGCAAAGCCGCCCCCCACGATGCCCGCCAGCGTATAGGCCAGCGATGACCCGGCGTAGCGCACCCGCGTGGGGAACTGCTCGGTCACGAAGGCCGCCTGCGGGCCGTACATCATGGCGTGGATGATCAGCCCGACCACCACCGCCGCACAGATCTGCAGCGGCTGCGCGCTGTCCATCAGGCGGAAGAACACAAAGGCCCACACCACCGCCAGCAAGGCCCCGGCCATGTACACCGGACGGCGGCCGAGCTTGTCCGACAGGCTGCCGAACAGGGGCACCGCGATGGCGTTGCATGCCGCGCCGATCATGGTCGCGGTCAGCGCCAGCGGGCGGGACAGGTGCAGCACGCTGGTCACGTAGGTCAGCGTGAACACCACCACCAGCGCATAGAGCACGTCCGAGCCGATGCGCACGCCGCCGGCCACCAGCAGGCGCCGCCAGTGATCCACGAACACTTCCTTGATCGGCGTCTTGGCCGTGCTCTTGCGCGCCTCCATCTCCTTGAACAGCGGGGTTTCCTCAACGCCCTTGCGCAGCCACAGGCCGAACAGCACCAGCAACACGCTCGACAGGAACGGGATGCGCCAGCCCCACGCCTGGAAATCTTCCGGGCTCAGCCACAGCGATACCACGGCGATAAAGCCGGTGCCCAGCAGCGTGCCGCACGATGGCCCGACCTGCGTGAACGACGCATTGCGCCCGCGCTGGTGCTGCTCGCCATGTTCCATCGACAGCAATACCGCGCCTGCCCATTCGCCGCCAATCGCCGCGCCTTGCAGGAAGCGCAGCGCCACCAGCAGGATCGGGCTCCAGATGCCCCACGACATGTAGGTGGGCAGCAAGCCCATCAGGCCCGTGGCCACGCCCATCAGGATCAGCGTGGCGACCAGCACGAAGCGCCTGCCGAGCTTGTCGCCCAGATGCCCGAACAGCACGCCGCCGAGCGGGCGCGACACATAGCCCACCGCATAAGTGGAGAACGCCAGGATGGTGCCGGTGAGCGGATCGAACGAGGGGAAGAAGACCGCGTTGAACACCAGCGCGGCCATCAGGTTGTAGACGGTGAAGTCGTACCACTCCAGCGTGGTGCCGATGGTGCTGGCCGCCGCCAGGCGGCCCATCCTGGGCTTGGCGGCGTGGGTGGCTGCATCGAGCGTGCCTGCCGGGCTATGCGGGGCGGAAATCGTGTTTGCGCTGGTCATCACGCCACCTCCCCGGAGAAGAGCTTCCATTTCAATGCGTAGCGTGCGGCCTGCTGCGTCGAGGCGCCCAGGCGCGCTGCCGCTTCCTGCAGTGCCTGCTCGCTCGCAGCTTCGGCGCTGCTCTCGATCACCAGGATGGGCAGCAACTGCCGGTCCGTCAGGCTCTCCTTGGGCAACGGCTGGCTTAGCTCGGCGTCCGGCATCAGCAGGTAGGACTGGACAAAGCCGGGCAGCGCGGACAGTTGGCCGCCCACCTCGCCCGCCAGGTCCACCAGCGCCAGCGCATCCTCCGGCTGCGCCAGCGGCAGCACGGCAATCCAGCTGCCGCTGCCCTGCCCGACCGTGGCGGTGACTTCGCTCACGCGGCGCATCGGCTGGCGCATGCGGTCCAGGTTGGCCACCGACCACGGCGTCTGCCGGCGAAAGGCTGCCTTGTAGGCTGCGGACGTAAACGCGCCGAGAGACTCGGTGCGATACAGGCCGAGATACTTCGGGCCGCCCTGCACGGCTTCATAGCGCGCCGCGGAGATAAAGCCTTCGATACGGGCGCGCTCCTCCACGTGCTCGCGGTCGTACCATTGATTGAAATCGGCCTCATCGGCCGCGTCCACATTCGACGCGACAAACAGCATGCCCTGCGGGGACATTCCCGTCGGGCCATCGATCACCAAACTCTCGCTCGCAAACATCTCGCTCATCAAACTCTCCGGTTGCCACGCCAATACAAAGCGGTGAGTTGATGATCGGCGCGATCGCCGCGCGCGACAAACGGGTTTTTCTTCGCGTTTCCGATCAGTTTTTCTGTTCGATCCCGCTGCGTTCGCGCACCAGCCTGGCGCGCGGCCGTGCCTCACTGCGGCGCAAACGGTGCAGGCAGCGAGCGCACAAAGCGATCCGATTCGCGGCAGGCCAGATCCGCCACGAGGCGAATCGCCTCCGACGCCGCATGGTCGAGATGGCTCACCACCAGCCGTTGATGCGGCAGCGGCACATCGCAACAGATCACGCGCAGCTCACCGCGCTCCACTTCTTCGCGCACCGGCGCCAGCGGCATCAGCGCATTGCCAAAGCCCGCTTTCACCAGCCGCACGATGGCCGCGATGGAGCTCACGCAGTGCACCTTGCCAACGGGCAGCCCGGCCTTGCGGTACAGCTCCTTGAGCGCCAGGTGCGGCTGCGATCCGGGACTCATGGTGATGGTCGGGTGCTGCAGCAGCGTGGCCAGCTTCCCTTCGTCAGGCGGCGCCGCGCCGGGCGGCCCGACCCACCCGATCGTCATCGGCAGGCACGGCGTGCTGGTGATGCCCTCGCCCACGGCAGGGTCCGTCTGCAAGGCGATATCGATGCCGCCGGCGCGCAAGGTCTTGTGCAGGCCCTCGGTGGTCTCGGAGGTGATTTGCACCTCGATGCCCGGATAGGACGATTGCAGGTGCCGCAGGAAATCGACCAGCCAGGTATGCACCACGCTCTCGATGGCGCCGATGCGCACCAGCCCCAGCAACTCGTGGCCGGAGCGCCCCAGTACCATGATCTCCCGCTGCAACTCCAGCAGCCGCTCGCCATAGCCAAGCAGGCGCAGGCCCACCGGCGTCAGCCGCAGGTCCCGCGCCTCGCGCTCGAACACGCGCGCACCGATCTCCTGCTCCAGCGAGGCAATGCGATTGGACATGGCGGCCTGGGTGATGTGCAGCTTCTCGGCCGCCGCGCGAAAGCTGCCTAGCCGCGCCACCCACATGAAGGCTTCGACAAAGCGCGTGTTCATGGCGTCGGCCCTCCACATGCACCACACCCACAGTCATCACGGCACCAGCGCCGCGCCCCGCCGCAGTGCACCCGGCTCGTCAAATCGGTTCCTGGCCGGGGCTGGCCAGCCTCGCTGCATGCATTTTGTGCGCCTTGTGAAATTTCACCGTATTAACAGCGAGATTTTATGCAATATCCGCGCCAGTGCTGTAGTGGGATTCCCTAGCTTGCTTTCATCCCATCCGGCTAAAAGAAGCCCCCCTCTGACGGAGGGTGGCGCTTGCTGAAGCGGAGCACGCATAAGGCAGTGCCAGGCAATGGCCGCATTCTCACGCCAGCGCGGGCATTATCGGTCACCCTCAAGCGACACAATGGATACAATATTGCGTCCGCGTGGCCCGCAACAGCAATGGCCGCGCAACAAGCAAGCGCTGGAAACGTACAGAACAAACAACAATAAAAGGTCGAGTCTTGTCTTCGGAACACTTTCCCAGGATCAAGGCGTTGTGGCGCAATCGGGAAACCCTCTCGCAGGGCGAGTGGGAAGAGTGCTATCAACGCGTGATGGCTGTGCTGGCCAATTACCGTCCGCGCGAGGCCGCGTCGCTGGGCGGCGCCTTGCACGATCTGCATCATCAGTTCTTTGTCGAACGCGTGATGCCCGGCGAGGGGCGCGGCGGCCACGGTGCCCCCGCGGCCCCCGAGCATGGAGACGAGCTGCGCCTGACCTTCCGCCGCTTCCTCCTCGACCTGCAGCGCCACAGCCGCGAGGGCGTCATGGCGCCCGCTGCAATCGGCACCAGCACCCTCCTGCCTCCCCTGAACATCGTCGCGGCACGGCTCGACGCCGGCAACACCGCCAAGATCGCGGACGAAGGCCCGTTGCCCGCGCTCCAGGCAAACGGCGCGAGCGCCGCTGGCGGCGTCGACTGGACAACGCGGCCAATCCCTGACGCGCTCGCGGCGGCCTTCGCGCGCGCCAGCCAGGCCAGCCCCCAGCGCGCACGCGCACTGGCGCCCGGGCAATACCACGCACTGCGCCACGCGCCCGGCTTTGGCGCCGTGCTGCTAGACCGGTGGAGCCCCGCCGGCCAGTGCTGGCAGGGCTGGCTTGTCACGCCCGACTCCGCCTATGCCGGCTCTACCGACATGGTGCTGGAGGACCGCGACGGCCCGCTCGATCCGCGCATCGGCATGGTGTGCTGTGCTATCCGGGTACTGGCGCGCGCCGACCAGCTCGGCACCTGCCTCGGCGTGCTTGCGGACGAACGCCTGGGCGCCGTGCGCTGGCTTGGCGAGCAAGATCGCGGCGCCGGCAACCTGGCACGCCCCGGCACCGTCGCCCGCTTCGACGTGCCGGGCGGCTATGCGCTGACCGGCTCGCCACTGGCCGGTCCGTCCGATCCACGCCATGCCTACCGCGATCTGCTGGCACGCGGCGTCGCCAGCTTTGGCCTGGAGCCGGCGCAATCCGTGCTGCGCGGCGGGGAGCAGGACAGCACGCAGCGTGTGGTGGCAAGCAAGCCGGGCAGCGGTAGCAAGAGCCGCAGCAATAGCAGCAGCAGCAGCAGCACGGACAAGGTAAAGCAAAAGGAAAGGCCCATCCCGCAGCCACCTTCCCCTGCCGGAACAACCAACGGCGCTCGCTGGGTCAAGCCCTTTGCCATCGTTGCCGCCATGCTGGCGCTACTGCAATTTGGCCTGCTGGCAGGAAGCTACAACCGAGACAATGCCGCAATGGCGGCGCCGAGCCGCAGCGCGCCACCCCAAGGCGGCAGCGGCAGCAGCAGCGATCTGCATGCGCGGTTTCGCCCGGAAGCCACCGAGGCGGAGATCCGGACCTGGCTACTGCGCGAAGGGCTGCAAATCGTCGGCGGCCCGGACGCTACAGGCGGCTTCACCCTGCATGGCGGCGATGCGCAGCACACGCTCCCGGCGCCCGGCCCCGGCAATCCGCTGGCTCGGGTCGGCCCCTGAGCGCGTTTAATTGGCGACGGCGCTTGCGGGCAAGTCCAGCCGCCCGGCCAGATCGGTCAGCGCCGCTGCGCAAGAGACATCCACCTTCAGCGCCAGCAGCGCATCGGCACGGGTCTGGCCGAGGTTGATGGCCGCCACCGGCTTGCCCAGCTTCTGCGCCGCCAGGCAGAAACGGTAGCCTGAGAACACCGTCAGCGATGAGCCGATCACCAGCAAGGCATCGGACTCGTCCAGCGCCTGCAGGGACGCATCCACGCGCTCGCGCGGCACCGACTCGCCGAAGAACACCACATCGGGTTTCAGCACCCCGCCGCAGTGCCCGCACGCGGGGATGTGCACGGCCTCGAAGCTGGCCAGCTCCAGGTGCGCATCGCCATCGGAGGCGGGCAGCGCGCGCAGTTCGGCAAGCTCCGGGTTGTCCGCTTCGAGCTGGGCCTGCAGCGAGGCGCGCGGGCGGCGCGTGCCGCATTGCAGGCAGATCACGCTGCCGACATGGCCATGCAGCTCTATGACGCCGGTGCTGCCGGCGCGCTGGTGCAGCCCGTCCACGTTCTGGGTGACAAGCTGGCGCACATAGCCCCCCGCTTGCAGCTGCGCCAGCGCGAAGTGCGCGGCGTTAGGCTGCGCATTGGCAAGCACCGGCCAGCCCAGCATGCTGCGTGCCCAATAGCGCTGGCGCACCGCATGCGAACGAAAGAAATCCTGTGCCTGCACGGGCGGCGTGCGCTGCCAGTTGCCCTGCGCGTCACGATAGCCGGGAATGCCGGAATCGGTGCTGATGCCGGCCCCGGTCAGCACCAGCAGGCGCGGATGGTCCCGCACGAACGCGTGTAGATCGGCCAGCATGATCCGGTCGGTGACGGTCAAGGGGGGCTCCTTGTCTTGTGCGTGAGGTGCGTGTGGTGCGTGTCAGCCGGATCAGAAGCTGGGACCGCCCGCGCCTGCGCCGATATCGGCCGTCTGGCCGGCGAGCGCCAGCCATGCCTTGAGCTCGGCGCGATACCGCTCCATCGCCTCGGCGTGCAGGTCGAAGATGCAGGGCTCGCAGCCATTGCCGCAGCAATCGTTGATATCCGGCGTGGGCGGCGCTACCGGCCTGGGTGGCAATGCCTGCGCTGCCGGCTCCGGCGTAGTCGCCGATCCTGGGGTGCGTCCTGTGGTGGACGTGTTTTCTACTGACACCATCGACTCCGATTGAAATGCACCTTCAGTATACGGCCGGCGCACGCGCATCGCTGCCGCGGGCCAGCCATGCCTCGAACGCCTCGCTGCCCGGCTCGCCCGCCACCGCCGCATAGACCACAAGCCGCAGGTGGCGCTCCTCGTCGACCGTGAGCGTGGCGTGCTCGCAGCGCACCGTGCCCACGGCGTCCAGCCACATGGCGCGGATGCCGGTGCAGACACCCTGCACATCGTGCTGGCGCCACCATTGCCTGAAATCCGGTGCCGCGCGCTCCAGCTCGTCCACCAGTTCCAGCAAGGTCGGATCGTCCGGCGCGCGCGCCAGGTCGCGGCGAAAGCTCGCCAGCATCTGTGGCGCCTGCGCCTCCCAGCCGGCAAAGCGCTCGCGCATGGCCGGGTCCAGGAAAATCATGCGCAGCATATTGCGATGGCCCTGCGCACAAGCGCCAAAGCCGAACACGCGCTCGGCCGCCGCGTTCCACGCCAGCACATCCCAGCGCAGGTTGAGCACGTAGGCAGGCCGCAGCGGCAGGTCGTCCATCAACCTGCGCACCAGCGGTGGCACCGTGCACCAGGTGCGCCCGCTTTCGGCGGGCGGGCGCTGGTGCGCCAGCAGGAACAGGTGGCGCCGCTCGGCGGCGTCCAGCCGCAGCACGCGCGCCAGGTTCTCCAGGAACCCCGCCGAGACGCCGATCTCGCGCCCCTGCTCCAGCCAGGTGTACCAGGTCAGCCCCACGCCGGCCAGCGCCGCCACCTCCTCGCGCCGCAGGCCCGGGGTACGGCGCCGGCCCGCGCTGGGCAGGCCCGCCTCCGCGGGCGAGATGCGCTCGCGCCGCTGGCGCAGGAAGTCCGCCAGCGCGGCGCGGCTGCGGTCGAGGGTGCGTGGCGGCATGGAGTTAGCCTGTTGCCTGTTGTAATAGCATAAGTACTTAAATTGTAATACTTTAATGGGCGGCTGAGAATGCGGGCCTGAGCGTTCAACAGGACCCACCATGCCCTCTCCAACCGGCTTGCCCGTGCTTTTTGTGCTGTTGCTAGGCGGCTTTGTCACCGTCTTCGATCTGTTCGTGGTCAATGTGGCGATTCCCGCCATCCAGGCCGACCTGGGCGCCAGCTTCAGCGAGGTCGGCGCCGTGGTGGCGGCCTACGAACTGGCCTACGGCGTGCTGCTGATCATCGGCAGCCGCCTGGGCGACCTTCATGGCCGGCGGCGGCTGTTCGTGCTCGGCATGGCCGGCTTTACGCTGACCTCGGCGCTGTGCGGCGTGGCTCCCACCCCCGCGCTGCTGATCGCGGCGCGCGTGCTGCAGGGCGCCGCCGCAGCGCTGCTGTTCCCCCAGATCTACGCCGTGATCCGCGTCAGCTTTGACGATGCCGCGCGCCGCCGCGCCTTCGGCCTGCTCGGCATGACGCTCGGCCTGGCCGCCATCGCCGGCCAGGTGCTCGGCGGCCTGCTGGTACAGAGCGACCTGTTCGGGCTCGGCTGGCGCCTGATCTTCCTGATCAACGTGCCGGTAGGCGCAGCCGCCATGCTGGCCGCGCGGCGCATCCCCGAATCGCGGGCCGTGGCGGCGCCCGGCTTGCCCGCAAGCGGGCTGGACTGGCCCGGCGTGCTGCTGGCCAGCGCCGGACTGACGCTGTTGCTGGTACCGTTGCTGGAAGGCCCGGCGCGCGGCTGGCCGGGCTGGGCCTTCGCCTCGCTGGCGCTGGCCGCTGCCGTGCTGGCCGGCTTTGTGCGCGTGGAACGGCACCGGCCCGCGCCGCTGGTGGACCTGGCGCTGTTTGCCCAGCGCCGGTTTGCGCTGGGCACGCTGGTGGTACTGCTGGTGTACTCCACGGCCAGCGCGTTCTTCCTATGCTTTGCCCTGCTGCTGCAGGCCGGGCTCGGTGTCGGCCCGCTGCTGGCCGGCAGCGTGTTTGCGCCGGCCAGCGTGGGATTCGTTGCCGCGTCGATGTGGGCGCCCCGGCTGGTGGCGCGCTTCGGGAACGCCGTCCTCGCCGTCGCGGCCTTGCTTTACGCCGCGGCACACGCCGCGCTGACGCTGCAGGTGGTGACGGCAGGCGCCACGCTGGTACCGTGGCACCTGGTGCCCGCGCTGATCCTGTTCGGCCTGGCCCAGGGCATGCTGATGACGCCGCTGCTCAATCTCGTGCTCGGCCTTGCACGTGAGGCGCAGGCCGGCATGGCGTCCGGGCTGGTGTCGACCATGCAGCAAGTGGGGGGCGCGTTCGGCATCGCCATCGCGGGCATGTTCTTCCAGCGGGCGCTGCAAGCCGAAGGCGGCATCGCCAGCGCGCAACGCTATGCCCACGCGTATGCCGGCGCGATGGGCTACAACCTGGCGGCGGCGTTGCTCTGCGCGCTGCTATTGCTCGCTCTGGCCCGGCCGGTGGCGAGCCCGGCCGGCGCGGTCCAGGCGGCGCACTGATCAGCCGCCCGTGCCCGGCGGCGAGGGCTTGCGGGCCTCCAGCACCGCCCGCAGCCGCGTCACGGCCTCGGTCGACTCGGCCTCAATCCGCTTGCGCAGCACCAACCAATTGGTCAGCGCAAACAACAGGTTCGGCGCGGCGTAGGTGAATTCGCGCCGGAAGTGCGTGCCCTGCGGCGTCTGGGCGAGCGTGTAGCGGACCGCGCCCGCCGCGCGCCCATCGATGCTGCCCTGGATCATCCAGGCCGATGACGGGGTGCGCTCCACCGCGGTCCACACCACCTGGCCGCGCCGCCCGGCTACCGAGAAGGTCTCGGTCACCTGCTCGCCGGGCAGAAGCGAATGACCGGCCGCTGCGCCGGTTACAGCGAGCGAGGATGGATGCCAGTTGGGCCAGTTGGCGGGCGTGGAAACGTAGTCGAACACCACGGCATCGGGTTGCGCGATCGTCACCTCGTTGACGATATGCGTGACTGCGCGCCACGACCGCGGCAACGGGAGCAACAGCACGGCCGCCGCGCCCACCAAAACCAGGAGCGCGACGAACAGGGTCCGCCGTTTGTCGGTCCGCCTTCTGTGGATTCGCCGCCTGCTCATGATGGGGGCCTGGACGATCAATGCGCCGGTGGCCTGCGGTGAGGCCGGCGGCCCTTTCCGGCTGGGGTGGCCGCGATGCTTTTAGTTTAGTCAGCTTTGTTCGCCGCGACGGCGCGGTAAACGACAAGACGCGGCAACCGCGCGAGGGCGGCTACCGCGTCTTGAAAGCCTCAGGTTCAGTGGTTAGCGGCCAGCGGGCCAGTGCCCGCCTGCGCCACGCTGGGTGCGGCATCCGGCAACGGCCCCCAGCCACCGCCCAGCCGGCGCACCAGCGCCACCGTGGCGGAGGCACGCAGCCCGGCCACCTGGTTGGCCTCGCGCTGCGACTGCAGCACCGTGCGATCCGCGTCGATCACCGTCAGGTAATCCACCGCGCCCGCCTCGTAACGGCTGCGCGAGATCTTGGCCGCGCGGCGGGCGCCGCCCAGTGCGCCGTCCAATGCCCCAGCCTGCTGGCTCAGCCAGCGCACGTCGGCCAGGCTGTCTTCCACTTCGCGCATGGCCGTCAGCACGCTCTGGCGGTAGCTCGCCACCGCTTCCTCGTGCTGCGCGCGCGCCGCCGCCAGGTTGGCCTTGTTGCGGCCCCCGTCGATGATCGGCGCGGCGATCGTGCTGCCGATCAGCGGCCCCAGCATCCACGCGCGGGAGGACCACTTGAACAGGTTCGACAGGTCGTTCGACTCAAAGCCGAACAAGCCGGTCAGCGTGATGCGCGGATAGAACGCGGCCTTCGCCACGCCGATGCGCGCATTGGCAGCCGCCATCTGGCGTTCGGCCTGGGCGATGTCGGGACGGCGCTCCAGCAAGTCGGAGGGCAGCCCTGCTGGCACGGCGATCGGCGCGGCGTCCAGCGGGCGCGCGGCCAGCGTGAAGGCGGCCGGCGGCGCGCCCGTCAGCACCGCCAGCGCGTGCTCCTGGTTGGCGCGGCGACGTTCGATGTCGGCCAGGTCCGCGCGGGCCGTGCCAAGTTCGGCTTCGCCGCGGGCCGGATCGAGGTCCGTGGTTTCGCCTTCGTCGAACCGGCGCTTGAGCAGCTTGAGCGCGTCCTCACGCAAGGTAATGGTGGCGTTGAGCAGGTCGCGCTCGCTGTCCAGCGTGCGCAGCGCGAAGTAGGCTTGCGCCACGTCCGCCTGCAGCGCCAGCAGCACCGAGCGATACAAGTCTTCCGCCGCGTCGCCTTCGGCGCGCGCCGCCTTGACGTTGTCCGCCACGCGGCCGAACAGGTCCAGCTCGTAGCTAGCAAAGGCGCGTGCCTTGAGCACCGTCTGCGGCGCCACCTTGGTGCCGTCGGGCAGCCCCTGCGAGGCGGCCGACGATTGCGTGCGGGTCGGGTCCAGGCCCACGCTGAGCTGTGGGTACTGGTCGGCCTCGGCCACCCCGGTGAAGGCGCGCGCCTGCTTGAGGCGGGCTGCGGCGATCGCCAGGTCCTGGTTGGACTCGGTGGCGGTCGCGATCAGGCGGTCGAGGTCGGCGTCGCCGAAGATCTTCCACCATTCGCCGCGCTGCGCGCCTTCGGCCGGCGTGGCCACCTTCCATTGCGTGCCTTCGGCTTGCGCGGCCATCGCTTCCTTGTAGGCCGGCGTGGCGGCGGTGGCGCTTTCCGGCACCTTGTAGGTCGGCGCCAGCGAGCAGCCCGCCAGGATCAGGGCCACGGCCAGCGTGGCCAGGCGCGGCAGCGCCGCAGGCAATAGCGATGTCATCTTGGATGTCAATGTTGCGTTCATGTCGGTCACCCTTACTCAGCGGAGGCGATGGCCTTGTGGCTCGCCGACGGCGCGTCCGACACCTTGCGGCGCTCGCCACGGGTTGCCAGCATGCGCAGCGCCACGTAGAACACCGGCGTCAGGAACAGCCCGAAGAAGGTCACGCCCAGCATGCCGGCGAACACCGCCACGCCCATCGCATGGCGCATCTCGGCACCGGCGCCGGTGGACACCACCAGCGGCACCACACCCATGATGAACGCGAACGACGTCATCAGGATCGGGCGCAGGCGCAGGCGGCTGGCCTCGATCGCCGCGGCCACGATGGAGCGGCCTTCATGCTCCAGCTCCCGCGCAAACTCCACGATCAGGATCGCGTTCTTCGCCGACAGCCCCACCAGCACGATGAAACCGATCTGCGTGAAGATGTTGTTGTCCCCCTTGGTCAGCCACACGCCAGTCATGGCGGCCAGCAAGCTCAGGGGCACGATCAGGATCACGGCCAGCGGCAAGGTCAGGCTTTCGTACTGCGCGGCCAGCACCAGGAACACCAGCAGCACGCACAGCGGGAAGATCCACACCCCCGCGTTGCCGGCCAGGATGTCCTGGTAGGTCAGGTCGGTCCATTCGAACTTGATGCCCTTGGGCAGCGTCTCGGCCGCAATGCGCTCGGCCGCGGCTTGCGCCTGGCCCGAGGAGAAGCCCGGCGCCGGGCCGCCATTCATGTCGGCCGCGGTGAAGCCGTTGTAGCGGATCACGCTGTCCGGGCCAAAGCCCTGGTTGACGGTGAGCAGCGACGACAGCGGCACCATGTCGCCGGCGCTGTTGCGCGTCTTCAGTTGCAGGATGTCCTCGGCGTGGGCGCGGAACTGCGCATCCGCCTGGACCTTGACCTGGTAGGTCCGGCCAAACTTGTTGAAGTCATTGACATAGGCCGAGCCGAGGTAGGTCTGCAGCGTGTCGAACACGTCCGTCACCGGCACGCCCAGCTGCTTGGCCTTCACACGGTCCAGCTTCACGTCCAGCTGCGGCACGTTGACCTGGTAGTTGGTAAAGATACCAGCCAGCTCGGGCGTGGCGCGCGCCTTGGTGGTGAAGGCGTTGGTGGCGTCGAACAATGCGTCGTAACCCAGCGCGGCGCGGTCCTCGATCATCATCTTGAAGCCGCCGATGGTGCCCAGGCCCTGGACCGGCGGCGGCGGGAACACGGCGATGAAGGCGTCCTGGATCGCCGCGTACTTGCCGTTGAGCTGCGCCGCGATGGCGTTGCCCGACAGCTCCTTGGTCTTGCGTTCTTCAAACGGCTTGAGCGAGACAAAGACGATGCCGGCGCTCGGGCTGTTGGTGAAGCCGTTGATCGATAGGCCCGGGAAGGCAATCGCCGATTCCACGCCCGGCTGCTTGAGCGCGATGTCGGACATCTGGCGGATCACGTCTTCGGTGCGGTCCAGCGTGGCGCCGTCAGGCAGCTTGGCAAAGCTCACCAGATACTGCTTGTCCTGCGCCGGCACAAAGCCCTTGGGCACCAGCTGGAACACGCCCCAGGTCAGCGCCAGCATCACGGCGTAGACGCCGAACACCGCAGTCTTGCGCGAGATCACGCCCTTGACACCCTTGCCGTAACGCTCGGCGCTGGCGCCGAAGAAACGGTTGAAGCGGCCAAAGAAGCCACCCAGCACGCGATCCATGCCGCGCGAGAGCCAGTCCTTCGGCGCATCGTGGCCGCGCAGCAGCAGCGCGGACAAGGCCGGCGACAGCGTCAGCGAATTGAAGGCCGAGATGATGGTCGAGATGGCGATGGTCAGCGCGAACTGCTTGTAGAACTGACCGGTCAGGCCCGTCATGAACGCGAGCGGCACAAACACGGCGATCAGCGTCAGCGCGATGGCGATGATGGGGCCGCTGACTTCACGCATGGCCTTGTAGGTCGCCTCCTTTGGAGACAGTCCCTCGGCGATATTGCGCTCGACGTTCTCCACCACCACGATCGCATCGTCCACCACGATCCCGATGGCCAGCACCAGCCCGAAGAGTGACAACGCATTGATGGAAAAGCCAAAGGCATGCATCAGCCCGAAGGTACCCACGATCGACACCGGCACCGCCAGCAGCGGAATCACCGAGGCGCGCCACGTCTGCAGGAACAGGATCACCACCAGCACCACCAGCAAGATGGCTTCGAACAGCGTGTGGGTCACGGCCTCGATGCTATGGCGCACGAACTGCGTCGGGTCATAGACGATGCTGTAGTCCACGCCATCGGGGAAGTTCTGCTTGAGCTCCTCCATGGTCTTGCGCACGTCGTCCGAGATCTGGATGGCGTTGGAGCCCGGGGCCTGGAAGATCGGAATCGCCACCGCGGACTTGTTGTCCAGCAGCGAGCGCAGCGCATACTCCGACGCGCCCAGCTCGATGCGGGACACGTCCTTGAGGTAGGTCACGCCGCCATCGGGCGAGGTGGCCACGATGATGTCGCCGAAGGCTTCCACGGTTTCCAGGCGGCCCTGCGCGTTCACGGAGAGCTGCAGGTCAGCGCCCGGCAGCGCGGGCGAGGCGCCGATCACGCCGGCGGCCACCTGCACGTTCTGCTCGCGGATGGCCTTGACCACGTCGGCGGCCACCAGCTTGCGCTCGGCCATCTTCTCGGGGTTCAGCCACACGCGCATGGAATAGTCACCCGAGCCGAACAGCTGCACCTGGCCCACGCCCTGGATCCGCGCCAGGCGATCCTTGACGTTGATCACCGCATAGTTGCGCAGGTAGGTCATGTCGTAGCGGTCGTTCGGCGAGACCAGGTGGACCACCATGGTCAGGTCCGGCGAGCTCTTGACGGTGGTGATGCCCAAGCGGCGCACGTCTTCCGGCAGGCGCGGCTCCGCCTGCGCCACGCGGTTCTGCACGAGCTGCTGGGCCTTGTCCGGATCGGTGCCAAGCTTGAAGGTCACGGTCAGCGTCAGCAGGCCGTCGCTATTGGCTTGCGACGACATGTAGAGCATGTCCTCCACACCGTTGATCTGCTCCTCCAGCGGAGACGCCACGGTAGCGGCAATCACCTTGGGGTTGGCGCCGGGATACTGCGCGCGCACCACCACCGACGGCGGCACCACCTCGGGATACTCCGAGATGGGTAGCTTGAACATCGAGATGGCGCCGATCAGGAAGATCAGCACCGATAGCACGCCGGCAAAGATAGGCCGGTCGATAAAGAATTTCGAGAGATTCATCTCAGTCTCGGCGAAAGGGCTCCCCCTGGCGGCCTGGATGGCAGGCGCCATGTGGAGCGGGGAAGCTAAAAAATGGCTCGGCTGGGGGGAGAGGTGTTTTAGCGCCGGGGCATTGTGGATGCGCCCGCCCTCTCCCCCGGCCCCTCTCCCGCCATGCGGGAGAGGGGAGCGAACCCTCAGCGGATTCAGCGCACGCGGGTCACAACTCAGGTCACCGGTTTGCCATCGGCCGCCTTGTCCGTGGTCTTCTCGGTGGCCGCTTGCTTGCGGTCAGCCGATTCGCCACGCTGGTCCAGTTCGCGCTTGAACGCCATATCGACCGGCTTGGGCGCGACCGTGATACCGGGGCGCACACGCTGCAGCCCGTTGACCACGATCTTCTCGTCGGCCTTCAAACCCTGGCGGATCACGCGCAGCCCATCAAACGACGGCCCGAGCGTGACTTCGCGATAGGCCAGCTTGTTGGCGCCATCCAGCACCAGCACGAACTTCTTGCCCTGGTCGGTGCCGATGGCGCGGTCGTTGATCAGCACCACCGGATGCGGCGAGCCGCCGCCGAGCTTGACGCGCGCATACAGCCCCGGCAGCAAGCGGCCGTCCGGGTTGTCGAACACGGCGCGCACGCGGATGGTGCCGCTCTTGGTGTCGAGCCGGTTGTCCACCGACTGGATACGACCCTCGCGCGGATAGTCATCTTCGTTGGCCAGGCCCAGGAACACCGGAAGCTTTGACTGGCCACCTTCGCCACCGGACGCGCCGGCCGCTTTGTCCCCCGTATAGCGCAGGTAGGTCTGCTCATCGAGCTCAAAGCTGGCGTACACCGGCGAGACCGACACCACCGTGGTCAGCACCGGCGTGCCGGCGCCGGCCGCCACCAGGTTGCCAACCGTGATCTCGGCACGCGATACGCGCCCGCTGACCGGCGCGGTGATCCGCGTATAAGTCAGGTTAAGGCGAGCCGCTTCCAGCGAGGCTTGCGCGGCGCGCACATTGGCGATGGCTTCACGCGAGCCGTTGTCGCGCTCATCGAACTCGCGGCGCGATACCGCGTTGTCCTGCACCAGCCGCTGCGCGCGGGCCAGCTCGGTCTGCGCGTGGCCGGCACGCACTTGCGCGGCGGCCAGCGCGGCTTCGGCGCGCGCCACCTCGGCGGCATAAGGACGCGGGTCGATGGTAAACAGCGGATCGCCCTTCTTGACCAGCGCGCCTTCACGGAAGTGCACGGCGTCGATGGTGCCGCCAACGCGGGCGCGGATCTCAACCCGGTCTACCGCTTCCAGGCGGCCGGAGAACTCATCCCATTCGGTGATGGTCTTGCCCAGTGCGGCTGCCACGTCCACGGCGGTAGGTGCTGCCGGGCCAGGCACGGCCTGCGCCTCACCGGCGTGCCAGGGCTTGAAGATCGAGGTGGCCAGGCCAGCCCCGAGCACAGCGACGATGGCCAGGGCAATCATGGTGCGTCGAGTTTGCTGATTCATTTTCTTGACTCCGTATTCCGTCTGCGGGTTTTCTTCAACTGGAAAGCAAAAAAAAGACGAACGCCCCCGCCGGAGCGCGCAAAGGGAGCGCGCCCGGACCGCCTGCTTCTCGCAGGCCGGCTTGGGCTTTAGTGGTAACCCGAAGATCAGCCGGGCGGGCTGGCTCCTGTCTGGCGTTCGGTCCTGGGTGAGGCGTCGTCGTCGCCGGCAAAATAGCCTTGCAGGTAACGCGCGCCTTCGTTTATCCACACCTGACATCGGTCGTGGGACACTTCCACGCCGGCGCCACAGGCACCGGCCATGATCTGGGCCTGCGCCGGGACACCGGCCGTCTGCAGGCGGCTGACGAAGGCCTCGCCTTCGGCACGCAATGCATCTTCCTCTGCCACCTGGACAAAGGTGGGCGGCAGGCCGGCCAGCCGCGAGGCCAGCGCCGGCGCCGCGTAGGGATGCACGCTGGCGGCCGGGGTCGGCAGGTAATCGCGGTAGTAGCCCGCCAGGCGCTGGAGCATTTCCAGCGGCACGCTGCGCCCGTCCTGCCCGACCGCGCCCGAGGCGTGCTGCAGGCACGGGTCCGTCACCGGGCGGATCAGCCACTGCGCGCGCGGCTCGGGCAAACCGCGGTCGCGCAGCATCTGCGACAGCGCGATCGCCAGGTTGCCGCCCGCCTCTTCGCCCACCAGGGCAAAGCGCAGCTTGTCCACCTTCAGGCGGCGCGCATGACGCAGCACCCACTCAGCGGTATGGAACACGTCCTCCGGCGCCGCCGGGAACGGAAAATCGGGCGCCAGCGAATACGCCGGGGTGACCACCACAGCAGGCACCGTGACCGCCAGCGAGCGCGCCAGGCGCTGGGATTTCTCCAGGCTGCCGTCGACAAAACCTCCCGCATGCAGGTAGATCAGCCAGGGCAGCAGCGGTGCGGCCTTGCCCTCCGGGTAGCCCGGCGGGTAGCTCAGGCGCACCGTGATCGTGCGCCCACAGCTTTCCACCGCGTGCTCGGTCACGCGCCCCTCTGCCAGTTCGGCGGCGGAGGCTGCGGCGGCGGCTTTCGATTGCGTAGGCGACATGTCGGTCACTTGCGGCGCGTTAACGACGCATCCATTGCACATTGCGATGCAGCGAATTATGGTGGTTGATAAAGGTGGGATAAAGCGAGGCTTTGCCAATGCACTGTTTCTCCGGTGAAATAATCGGCCATGTGGCGCACGGGAGACCCTTCGCAGTGCAAGGTCATCCATTTTGTGCTCCACTCCCGCACTTCCGCAGCCGCGCAGTCTGTCCTGGGCCACGCCGGGCTGCACCCTACCCGGGTGCATGCCCCGCCGGCCAGACCTGCCTGTTTCCTTATCCCGGGGAGTGAACATGGATCGTCTCGTCTCAATGCAGGCCTTCACCCGCGTGGTGGATGTGGGCAGTTTTGCGCGCGCGGCCGAGGCGATGGACCTGCCCAAGGCCACGCTCACCCGCCTGATCCAGAACCTGGAAACCCACCTCGGCGTGAAGCTGCTGCACCGGACCACCCGGCGCATCAGCGTGACCACCGACGGCGCCGCCTACTACGAGCGCTGCGTGCGGATCCTGGCGGACGTCGAGGAAGCCGAGCAATCCCTCACCCACCAGAACAACACGCCGCGCGGCACGCTGTGCGTGGACACCACCGCCGGGCTGGCGCAGATGGTGCTGATCCCCAAGCTGCACGAATTCTTTGCCGCCTACCCGGAGCTCAAGATGGAGCTCACCATCAACGGCAAGCCCATCGACCTGCTCAAGGAAGGCGTGGACGTGGTGCTGCGCGTGGGCGACCCGGTGGACGACACCATGGTGGCGCGCCGGATCGGCCAGCTGCGCCTGGCGTTCTACGCCTCGCCGGTCTACCTCAAGCGCAACGGCACGCCCACCCAGCCCAGCGACCTGATGCAGCACCGCGCCGTGAACTACCTGTCCAACCGCACCGGCCGCGAAATACCGTGGCCGCTCGGCCAAGGCGAGCAGCGTACGGAAATGCTGCTGCCCTCGGCCATTTCCACCAACGATGCCGACGTCTACCTGGGCTGCGCGCTGGAGGGCCACGGCATCGCCCGCATTTCGCGCGCCATGGCGCTGCCCTATGTGGAAAGCGGCCGCCTGGTCGAAGTGCTGCCCGACTGGCCCACGGACTCGCTGCCGATCGCGGCGATGTACCCGCAGAACCGCCACTTGTCGGCCAAGGTGCGCGTGTTCGTCAACTGGGCCGCCGAGCTGTTCGCGCGCCATCCGCAGTTCGGTGAGACCCAGGCGGGACAGCCTCAACCATCCCGGCAACCCAAGCTGGCGGCCTGAGCGCAACACCGGCCTACTGCGCGTAGGCATCGGCTACGCCGCGCTGGGGGTGGTTGAGCCATCCGCCACGGCCAGCGCCTCCACCTCGAACAACATCCCGTCAAGCGCCAGCCGCGGCACCGGAATCAGGGTGCACGCCGGCTTGGGCGCATCGCCCCAGGCCCGCTCCACCGCCGCCGCCAACACGCGCAGGCGCGCCTCGTCGTGATCCACCACCAGCACCGTCAGCTTGGCCACATGGCGCAGTTGCGAGCCCGCGGCGGCCAGTGCCACGCCCAGGTTGTCGAACGCCTGGCGCACCTGCGCCTCGAAGCTGTCGGGCAGGCTGCCATCCGCGTGCTCCCCACCCTGCCCGGCCACGCAGACCAGGCCCGCGCCGGGCGCGACCATGGCCACATGGGAGTAACCGTTGGCGCTGGGATCATAGAGACCAAGCGGGTTGAGCATGGTGAGCTGACGCGATGCTTGTTGTGTGCGCGTGGCTTGCATAGGACGATTTCCTTGAGAGATAACAATGAGACAGCAATGATCGGCTTGGCCGGATGCAAGGGCGGACTCGACATTGCAGCCCGCCTGCCCTAATATCCAAGACAGTTTTTGGATATTAGGGCGCACCCATGAATTATGCAAACGATAACTTGGATAACCCTACGGGGTCTCCGGGTGATCGCATCCTGTTCCTGCTGAAGACCAAGGGCGCGGCATCGACCACGCAGATCGCCCAGGCGCTGGGCGGCACGGCCGAGGCCGCACGCCAGCAGGTGCAGAAGCTGCTTGCTGCCGGGCTGATAGAGGGCCGCCAGCAAAGTGCCAGCGGCGCAGGCCGGCCACGCCAGGACTGGACCCTCACTGCCAGCGGGCATGGCCGCTTCCCCGATACCCACGCGCAACTCACCATCCAGTTGATCGGATCGGTGCGGCAGTTGTTCGGCGAGGAAGGGATGGACAAGCTGATCGGCCAGCGCGAGGCCGAAACCCGCGCGCAATATCTCGCGGCAGTCGCCGGCCAGGGCGATCTGCCGCAGCGGCTAGCCACGCTCGCCGCGCTGCGCAAGGCCGAAGGCTATATGGCGCGCCTTGAGCAAGACGGCGCGGACTGGCTGCTGATCGAAGACCATTGCCCGATCTGCGCCGCCGCGCAGACCTGCCAGGGGTTCTGCCGGGCAGAGCTGCGGATCTTCCAGGAAGTCATCGGCACGCAAGCGACAGTCACGCGCGAAGAACATCTGCTGAGCAACGCGCGCCGCTGCGTGTACCGGGTCAGCGTAACGGCATAGGCGGCATAGGCGGCATGGACGACCTAGCTGGTGTTAGCGCGGATTGGTCATCCCGGCCGCCGATGCTATCTTGCTCCTCAGCCACGGTCGTCGTGCCCGCCAGCCAATTCGAACCCCGGAGAGACAACCCATGCCTTGCCGCCAACCAAACACACCGCAGGGATGGCTGCGCCGGGCCACACTCTGCCTCACGCTGATGCTCTGCACGCTGGCAACGCGGGCACAGACCGCACCGCAGGTGGTCGACATCCCGACCCGCCCGGGCGTGACGCAGCGCTTCCTGTATCTGGCGCCCGCGCAGCCCACGGCTGCGGTGATCCTCTACGCCGGCGGGCACGGTGGCCTGCAGATCTTCCCCAACGGCAGCTTTGGCTGGGGCGCCGGCAACTTCGTCGTGCGCGCACGCCAGGCCTTCGTCGACAACGGGCTCGCGGTAGCCGTCATCGACGCCCCGAGCGACCGGCTCACGCCGCCCTACCTCAATGGCTTTCGCCAGACCCCCGAACATGCCGAAGACGCCAAGGCCGTGATCGCCTGGCTGCGCAACCGCACCAACCTGCCAGTCTGGCTGGTAGGCACCAGCCGCGGCACCCAGTCCGTTGCCGCCATCGCCATCCGGTTGGCAACTGGCGGCGGCCCCGACGGTATCGTGCTGACCTCCACCATCCTGCGCGAAGAGCGCGGCCGGGCGGTGCCCGCCATGGATCTCGACAAGATCAAGATACCCGTGCTCGTCGTCCATCACGAACAGGACGGCTGCAAGCAGTGCCCGTACAGCGAGGTGCAAGGACTGATGGACAAGCTCGCCAAAGCCCCCAAAGCAGGCTTGATCCACTTTGACGGTGGGAACAATGTGGGAGACCCGTGCGAGGCCATGGCGTATCACGGATTCAATGGCATCGAGCCGCAAGTGGTGCAGGCCGTGGCACGGTGGATGGCGGAAAAGTAAGGCTCCAGCAAGCCATCGTGACAAGGCCGTGACAAGCTCATGACAACGGAATGACACACCGTTGCAACCACCATGCGCACCTGAAAAAACGCCTTGCTGGTTACACCGGAGCGAGTGCTAGGATAAGCAAGTGGCCTCCCCGGCGGACCGCGCCGTCGCTGTCTTACGTGCAGTACATGGGCTATCCACTGACATGCCTGGGAGGTTGCAAAATGACTCCGCCCCTCTTCTGGCAAAACGTGAAGCGCAGCGCCACGCTCGCCTGCCTGCTCACGGGCTATGCACTGTCCGCGCACGCAGGCGATGTCACTGGGGCGGGCTCCACCTTCGTCTACCCCCTGCTAGTGAAATGGGCGGCCACCTACTACACCAAGACCGGCCAGCAGGTGAACTACCAGCCCACCGGCTCGGGCAACGGCATCCGGCAGATCAAGGCCGCCAATGTCACGTTCGGCGCCTCCGACATGCCGCTCAAGCCGGACGAGTTACGCGCTGCGGGGCTGGTCCAGTTTCCGCTGGTAGTGGGGGGCGTGGTGCCCATTGTCAATCTGGATGGCGTGGCTGCGGGTCAGATCCGCTTGACCGGCACGCTGCTGGCGGATATCTACCTGGGCAAGATCGCCAACTGGGATGACCCCGCCATCAGCGCGATCAACCCTGGCATCCACTTCCCCAATCAAAAGATCCTGGTCGTGCATCGCAGCGACAGCTCCGGCACGACCTTCAACTGGGCCGACTACCTGTCCAAGGTCAGCGACGAATGGAACCGCAGCGTGGGCGCGGGCACCACCGTCAAATGGCCGGCAGGCGTCGGCGCCAGCGGTAACGAGGGCGTGGCTACCTACATCAAGAATGTCAAAGGGGCGATCGGCTATGTCGAACTGACCTACGCGCTGCAACGCAAGCTGCTCTATACGGCCGTGCGAAACCGGGATGGTGCGTTTGTCGAGCCGGCGCGTGAGAGCTTCAGCGCAGCAGTAGCGTCAGCAAACTGGAGCCAGCACTCCGACTTCTATCAGGTCATCACGGATGCGCCCGGCACGCAGGCGTGGCCGATCACCGGCGCCGTGTTCGTGATCATGCCGAAGGACCCCAAGGATGCCGCAAGCGCCAAAGCCGCACTCGCGTTTTTCCGGTGGGCCCTGAATAACGGGCAGGCCGATGCCGCGGCAGAGCACTACGTGGCACTGCCACCCGGGCTGGTCAAGCAGATCGAAGCCTACTGGGGAGAGAACCTGAAGTGAGTGCGGGAAGCCCGATGCTGCGACGGGTTCCTGGTTTCCACTCAATGCTCCGTATCGCTGGCGTGCGCGCTCCAGTCAATATGGTCCGAGAGATAATGCCTGTAGGCGTACTCGACATCGGCGTCGGCGTCCTCGTGGGCCTGGAGCGGATTGTCCCTGCACATGGGGCAAGTGTGGCGTGACGATGCCTCCGTGTGCGTGCCCTCCGTCATGGTCACAAACCCTCTGTATCGACCCCAGGGCAATTCCTCAACAGAAGTGACGAGGAACAGATCGCCGCGCTGATACGTTGCCATGGCTGCACTCCTGCATGCTGAACGGGGAAGTTCATTCTAGCAACGGTTTGCGCGAGCGCAACCCCGGTTTAGCGGCAGCTAAGCGGATGTTACTCACGCGCCGCCGGCGCGTCCTCTTGCGCCAGTCTGCACTGGCGATCCAGGAAGTCGCTGGCGTGGCCATTACTGCCAGCCTCACGATCGACCGGCTGGTCCACAATGACAAAGCCGCTCGCGCCCGCAGCGTCCACTACATAGGTCACAAACACGCCCCGGTCCGGCACCACTGACGCCGCCTCGCCAAGACGATGCTTGATGAGCAGGAATGGATTGACAGACATCGATGGCTCGGGCGAAGGCACGAAGATGGCCTGTACCGGCTTGCCCATGAACCGCAGCGCCGTCCAGGTGGTCCCAATCCGCGCACGCGTGCCGGAGACAAAGTCCCTGGCATCCCGGCTGATGCAGTCCAGATGGATATGCATCTGCTCCTGGCTACGCGACGCCTTTGAGTTGATCGCCAGCCCCAGGATGGCATCGGGCAACTGCCGCCCGCGAGCCTGCCCAACGAACTGCCTCGCGTCCCAGCCGAATGCCCACTGGTTCGGCCCACCATCGTTTTGCCATACGCCACTCTCCTCCACCCCCGTCACGCGGTGAGCCGGGATGATGAGAAAATGCGAGCGGCCGATGGCATCCTTGTAAAGCACCAAGCCTTTTGCACGATCCACCATCACGCAATCGGGGTGGTGCGGCGCGCCGGGTTCCAGGCAACGCGCCTGCACGTTGCGCCACAGCCCGTCCTTGGCAAACATCGAAAGAATGCCGACGTCCGCATCGCCCCAGGCGCTCGGCGCCATGCATAGCACCAGCAGCATGGCCAATAGCCGCGCCGTGAGCCGTGCCGTGGCACCGGAAACAAAAAGAGCCATCAACCTGATGGCTCCGCACCCCGCGAAAAAACAACCAAAGCACACCCCAACCCCCGCGTTCCCGGCATTCTTGGACGCGCGGGGAGACGACAAAGCGAGGGAGCGGTCAACCGACTCGCTACGACGATCCGGGCCTGCGGCAGTCGTGGGCATTGGCATCCAGAACTTATCCACCTGAGTCGGCATAGCGCGCATTGTGCAGGACAAATATGGCAACACGATGGCGGTGTAGCGATCCTGCATTCCTATACTTGCCAATGCGCCCCACCGATTCCCAGGCCAACGCGCGGCAAAGCGCCCTCGCCCTCAGGCAACAGGCAACAGGCAACAGGCAACAGGCGCAAGCACCGCATCATGCACCCGCCTCTTCCTGCCGGGTGGCAGACAATATGAAAACCGAATCACAGACCGCGTTGATCGCCAGGATATCCGAAGCCCTGAAAGTTCCAGTGGAGGACGTGGAACGGGCATACTCCGCCGCGTGGCATGAACTCCAGGCCGGCGCCAAGATTCACGACTACCTGCCGCTGTTTGCCGCCAGGCGGGTGATGGAGGCATTTCGCAAGGAGCAACTGGGAAAAGAAGCGTAGGCAGCGCGTGAATCCACATGTGTCCGCTTTGGCCGAGGGACATCTGGGCAATGCCAGCGTGAATATCTTCGCAGCAGGTTCGTCATGCACTTGTAGCCTGCGCGAACCCGCTTTATTCCCGCTAGCTGCCTTGCGTTGTCCGCAGCGCCTGCACGAACATGTTCAGATGCTCCGGCTCCGCATCGGTGATGGCCCAGAAGTTCATGCCGTTCTGGTGCCAGCGAGCCATCGAGTAGCCGTCGGCCGCATAGGCTGCAGGCGCGGATATGCTGCCCTGCGCAGGGAACACATAGAGGTCGATCGGGTGCTGCTGGTAGTGATAGATCAACACCGCAACAGTGCGATGGCCTACATAGTCGACCCGGCCACCGGCAAGAGGAAAGCCCTGCGCCGCAAGGTCGACGACCGGCGGTGCATAGTCGAGCCTGCCGTTGAACCAGGGCTTTACAGTGTGCTGATCGGTTGACACAACGTCGACTGGATGCTGCGACAACAACGATCGCACGTGACTCGACAGAATCTCTTCTCCCACCATGCTGGTTCGCGGGGGCTGTACCAAGGCAAGCGCGCCGAACACCAGCGCGCTGGCCGCGACACCCGCAAGGCCACCGCCGGCCCAGGCCGGCGCATGATCAATGGCAAGGCTGCGCCATGAGAACCAAGGCCGATGGCGAGGTTGGCGTGGTAGCGCGGCTAACACGCGTGCGCGCAGATGCGGCGGCGCGCGATGGTAGAGCGATCCGTCGCTCAGCAGGCTGTGCAACGAGTTCACCGTCTTGTCATCGTTCATGATTCGCTCCCATCGAATGTCCCGGCGCAGGCGCGCGGGCAACTGCGAGGCGGTGGATATGGTTGCGCCGGCGCCAGCGCAGCGCGTACCGTGGTGCTAAGCAGATGGCGGCCCCGAGCCAGCCGCGACATCACGGTGCCGATCGGAATGCCCGCAACGATGGCAATATCGCGATAGCTCAGGTCCTCCAGCTCACGCAACACCAGCACCTCGCGATACTCGACCGGCAACAGCTCGAGCGCGCGGTGGACCAGGTGCACATCTTCTTGCCGGACCGCCAGCATTTCAGGATTGCTCCCGATATCGTCGATCCATCCCGGCAGGCGCTCGTCGCCGTGCAGCGTCTCGTCATAGGGCGTGCCGTCGGCGGCATCGCGCCGCCTGCGCCATTCGGTGAACCACGTGTTCCTGACGATGGCAAGCAGCCACGCGCGCGCGTTATCGCCCCGAAAGCTGTCGAAAAAGCGAAATGCGCGCAAGTAGGCATCCTGCACAATATCGTCCGCGTCGCTTGCGCTGCCGCTCAACCAGCGCGCCAGGTTGTATGCAGCGTCCAGATGCGGCAGCGTCACTTCAGAGAAGCGGCGGGACTCGTCGGTTGCATCCACGGTACTCTCCTGTGTCTTGCCTCCGTATGACTGACCAGGGCTGCCATTTATTCCCGAGACGACACCGGCTCGCGGGGCCCATCCCGGAATGAAAAGGCAGCGCCCGGCGGCATACCGGCATGACACGCAAGAAGCCAGCACCGGGGGCGTCGGCGCGTCGGGCAGCACGGGTGCGGGGCTACGGCTCCAACAAAAAATCCGGCATGACCTGGGTGAGGCGCAACACGCCCTGTGGATCAAAGTAGAAATGCATCGTCGAATACGACGCGGCGTCCTGCGCGAACCGGTAGCTCCAGACCGTGCGGCGCATGCGCGAAAAGTAGACGGTCTCGCCGGGCTTTCCGAAGCGGAGCAGCACATCGCGCATGGTCCACTGACCGATCCTGGCCTGGCCGAACTCCTCGCCGGTCAGCATTTGCCTGATACTGACGACGTGCCCACTGGGGTCAAGCTCGGCTGACCATTTGGTTTCGCCTGCCGCGGGATAGAACCAACGCTGCGAGCCATCCGGCAATGGATAGATCTCACGCGGTGTGCCCAGCCGGGCCTGAAGCTCGGCCTGGCTGGCACCCGCCGCGACCGATTGCCACGCCGGGCCCGCACAGCCAACGGCCAGGGCCGCTGCGGCCAGCGCCAGCAGCGGATTCGCAAGGCGCGTACGAAGCGTCAGCGCGTAGTTGGTTGAAAAGATGGGAATCATGCTTGACCTCCGACTTCATAGAGAAGGCTGCCACCCGGCCTGCGGGAAGATGTGGCCAGGATGCGGTGCTGAGGGCGCACCGGCATCGGGACTCCCGGTCGCCGGTGCGCTGCCGTGAAACGCCTTGGCGAGCCAGACCGCGCTGCGCAGCGCCGAACGCGGGTGTGCCCACCACGCTTGCACCTGTTCGCTGCGGCTTTCACCGGCCAGGCACCAGGCGCAGAAGTGCTCGCAATTGTTGGTAAGGAGCCGGTAGCGGTCCTCGTCCAGCCTGGAGCGTGCCCGCCGCACGACTTCATGGCCCGGGTATTTCGGGGCCACGCTGGCGTCTATCCAGACCTGCTGCCCAGCGGCAAACTCGACGAGGGCGACTTCTTCCACCGGTCCGTGGTGCAGCGCCCGGCAGTATCCGGCGTAGTGCACAACCTTGCTGTCGCCTACGTAGATACCGTGGTGGCAATAGCCGCAGCGCAGTGTGACAAGGTGGGCGCCCGGCACCGGGGCAGTGCCCAGGGTGAGCGCCGTCCATGCTGGGCTGTGCTCGGCGTTCATTGCCCGCTCCCCGTTTGTCAAGGTCGCCGCCCGAATCACGCGCCTAAGTAGATGTCACATGGTGGCGCGGTGCATGAGGTCGCAGCGGCGGGATCAAACTGCGCGCATCCGCCCGCAGATAAGGCGATAAGCGCGGTGCCGGTAGCTAGGATAGCTAGCGTAGTCTTTGCGAAATGCATGACGGTCTCCTGAATGGTTGCAACGCGCGGCAAACCCAAAAAAATCGACTGGATTGCGCAGCGAGCGAGATACCCGCGTGAAACGGCGTCGGCCAGGGCTACGATGCGCTGCCTGCAGCGCTGCCCCCTTGGTCATGCGCGCCGCTGCGTGCCGGCACCTGTACTACTGCTGCAGGGGGCAAGTTATTCGCGCGATTTTGTTCCGCCAAGGCTCGTGACAATCGACCAGCTTGTGCGCCCTTGCCTTCCGCCTTCAGTGCGTACCAGCCCATCCCAGGAGATTGGCGTGTCACCGCTTTCTTGCCCGTTTGGCGTAGCTGCGCAAACCCATGGCGCAGGAATAAATCGCGCCTGGCGACGGTTAAATGTATGCGCAGGAGTGAGCGACCGGCAGGCGCATTGAGATCACGCCTTGGGCCTCACCGCCTTGTCGGCGGTGGCGTCCAATGGAACGGCGCAAATGCCAACTGGTCACGCGTGATTCACGCGCTCGTCAGCCGGTTGGGGGTTGCCCCCCAACCTAAGCGCGAGAGGAGATGTCAGTTCACCAGCAGGGATGGCGCTTGCCACCATCACGGACCGTCTGCCAGATTCCCGCCTGACTTCGATAGTCACGGAGATGGAGAGGCAGGCAGAGTTGATACGGAAACGAATTGTTGAGATGCAACGCTCGAGAGAGTGAGCGGCAACCCCGCCATGCGGTCGAAGGCTGGATCGATCTAGCCCTCGGCTCGTATGACCGCTTGTCGCCGCTTACTGGCCGTTCGGCAGGCCAGCAGGCCGATGGCGGCTGCGACGTGCGAAGTCTCTGCAGTGCGGGATCGATCGTCCAAGGTAGCGGTTCGGCGAGGCGTGCCCGATGGCACTCCTGTTCTCTGGCGAACTCGACGCTCAACGTTGAGGACTGCGACGCCCCGGTACCGAACAAGCGCGGCCCATTCGTGCCGTTTGCAGATCGGCGATCGCCGCATTGCCTAGCATCGGTAAGCGCACGAGGCTAGCGTGATTTGGCAACCCACCCCGCACGGCGCCCCTCAGGACGTGCGGCAGTTACTTTGGACATCGCTCTGCGCTGAAGATGTCCGACAAACGTCGCTGCGATTTCCGAAAGCGTTTCATCTTTCCGCGTCAACACCCCAAAAGCCTTTAAATCCAATCCCACCACCACCGGCAACGTTGTCAGCAATCGCGCCCTGACGTGATCCCGCACGACCGATTCCGGCAACATCGCAATCGCCTCACTGGACTGCAAGAGCTGCAATGTTGCAAAGATCGACGAGCACTCAATCACATCCTCCGGACTGTGCACTCCCGCCTGAGCAAATTCCCCTTCCAACATGACTCGCGCCGGACTCGACAGCGTCTGAAGCACCCAAGGCCAACGCACCAGTTCTTGCCAATCGATCTGCTTCCGTTGAGCGAGGGGATGCCCAATACGCACGACGATCCGCAAAGGTTCGTCTGACAGCGCCATAAAATCAAACTTGTTGTGATCGAGCGGTCCCGCGAACCGTCCAACGGCGAGTTCGATTTCGTGCCGTTCCAGCAGCACGCCAATCTGGTCGCTGGTCTCGCCGAGAATCCGCACGTTCAAGCGCGGCCGTTCCCGCTTAATTTCGGCCACCGCCTCGGCTACAAGATCTGGAGCCGCGCCCATGATCGCACCGAAAACCAGATGACCGTGGCCGCCCCGGCGCTTGATCTCCAGATCCTCGAGAAAGCGTTCAAGGCTGGCCTGTGTTTGCCTCGCATAAGCCACAATCTCCAGTCCCAACGGCGTCGGGCTCATGCCGCGAGCGTGCCGTTCGAATAAAGGGAAGCCGAAGGCCTGCTCGATATCGGCCAGCATCTTGGTCGCCGAAGGTTGCGTCACATTGATGCGGGCCGCCGCCTGGTTAAGGGTCGAGGTTTCGCCCAGTGCACTCAACAGTGACCAGTGCTTGAGCTTGAGCCGGTTCACCAACCGCGGGATAAGCGACATGTAGCGTCTCCGAGCTATTCCAAAGTGGAATCGTTACTTTATATCTTTCAATTGGAATGATATAGGTCGGCCGCATACAGTTCAATGCACTTCCACATGTACAAACAGGAGACACCATGAAGTTGATTCGCTATGGCACGGCAGGCCAGGAACGGCCCGGCATGATTGACAGCCACGGCCGCCTGCGGGACCTTTCCGCTCACGTCCTGGATATCGCCGGTGACGCCATTTCTCCGGCAAGCCTGGAACGCCTCGCGGCGATCGATCCGGCGACGCTGCCGCTGGTGGAAGGCTCGCCGCGCGTCGGTGCCTGTGTCGGTGCAGTCGGCAAGATGATTTGCGTGGGGCTGAACTACTCCGACCACGCGGCCGAATCCAATATGGCCGTTCCGACTGAGCCGGTGCTGTTCATGAAAGCCACCAGTGCGATTGTTGGCCCCGGTGACGACGTGGAGATTCCTCCGGGCGCCGAGAAGGTTGACTGGGAAGTGGAACTGGGTGTCGTGATTGGCAAGACGGCGCGTTATGTCTCGAAGGCGGATGCGCTGGACTACGTGGCCGGCTATTGCATCGTCAACGATGTCTCCGAGCGCGCCTATCAGCTTGAGCGCGGCGGTCAGTGGGACAAGGGCAAGGGTTGCGATACGTTTGGCCCGATGGGTCCGTGGCTGGTGACCCGTGACGAGGTGCCCGACGCTCAGGCGCTCGATCTTTGGCTCGAGGTGGATGGCAAGCGCTATCAGAATGGCAACACGCGGACGATGATTTTCGATGTGCCGACGCTCGTGTCCTACATCAGCCAGTTCATGAGCCTGCAGCCGGGCGACGTGATCTCGACCGGCACGCCGCCGGGGGTGGGGCTCGGCCAAAAGCCGTACCCGGTGTATCTGACCACCGGTCAGGAGATGCGCCTGGGTATCTCGGGCCTGGGCGAGCAGTGCCAGCGTACCGTTGGGGCGAACGTGGGAGGCGCGCGATGAACCGGCTGAATCTCGAAGGCCGCGTTGCCGTGATCACGGGCGGCGCACAGGGTATCGGATATGCCGTCGCCGAGCGCATGTTGAATTCAGGCGCCGGGGTGGTGTTGTGGGATATCAATGAAGAGCGGTTGTTCCAAGCGCGCGAGACGCTGTCCCGGCTCGGCGAGGTCAGCACGGAAGTCGTGGAGCTGACGGACGAGGCGTCTGTGGAGGCGGCCACGCGTGCCACCGTAGCGCGTCACCAGCGCATCGATATCCTCGTCAATAGCGCGGGCATTACCGGCGGCAACGGTACGCTCTGGGAACTGCCCGTCGACGTATGGCGGCGTGTCATCGACGTGAACCTCGGCGGCTGCTATCTGACCTGCCGCACTGTGGTGCCGCACATGCTCCGCCAAGCCTACGGGCGGATCATTAACATCGCATCCGTGGCCGGCAAGGAGGGCAATCCCAATGCCTCGCACTACAGTGCATCGAAGGCGGGGCTGATCGGCCTGACCAAATCGCTGGGCAAGGAACTGGCGAAGAGCGGTGTGCTGGTCAATGCGGTGACGCCTGCCGCGGCCAACACGCCAATCTTTGATTCCATGAAGCCGGAGCACATCGAATTCATGCTATCGAAGATCCCGATGGGGCGCTTTCTCCAGGTGGAGGAAGCGGCCTCGATGATCGGTTGGCTCGCTTCTGAGGATTGCTCCTTCAGCACCGGTGCCGTGTTCGATCTGTCTGGAGGTCGTGCCACTTACTAGACCTGCCTGCACATGGTGAAGGCGCCCGCACTCGAACATAAAGGGCGTCCGCCAAATAGCGCCGCGGCCAGAACACACCACCGCGCGATGACAAGGAGACAACTAATGCAAGTCAATCAAGGCTCCCCGCTGGAGCTTGTCACGGCCAAGGCCATCCGGCGCCTGGTGCCGTTCCTGCTGCTCATGTATGTGCTGGCCTTTTTGGACCGCGCCAACGTGGGCTTCGCCAAGACGGCATTTCAACTGGATACGGGACTGTCCGACGCGATGTTCGCGTTCGGCGCCGGCGTATTCTTCATCGGGTATGCGCTGCTGGAGGTGCCGAGCAACCTGATCATGCATCGTGTCGGCGCCCGCGCATGGATGTGCCGGATCATGGTGACATGGGGCTTGGTCTCAGCCATGCTGATGTTCGTGACGTCGGAGACGTCGTTCTATATTCTGCGCTTTCTGCTAGGCGTGGCGGAAGCGGGGTTCTTTCCCGGCGTTATCTACTATCTGACCAAGTGGTTTCCGGCCAATGCCCGCACGCGGGTCCTCGGTATGTTCTATTTCGGCGCACCTCTGGCGTTTATCTTCGGCAGCCCGCTGTCCGGTTTCCTGCTGGAACTCAATGGCGTATTCGGTCTGAAAGGTTGGGAGTGGCTATTCCTGACGGAAGGTCTGATGGCTTCGGCCGTTGGGATCTGGGCCTGGTGGTATCTCGATAACGAGCCGGCCGACGCCAAGTGGCTGACGCCTACCGAGCGCGCGACGTTGACGGAGGCCATCGAGAGCGAGGACCGGCAAAAGGCGGCCCACGGACCGGCCACCGTGTTGCGTGCGTTGACCAATGGTCGGGTGCTGTACCTAGCGCTGATCTACTTCCTGATCCAGGTGAGCGTCTACGGTGTGGTGTTCTATCTGCCTACCCAGGTCGCGGCGCTGCTTGGCAAGAAGGTGGGATTCGAGGTCGGCATCGTTGCGGCGATTCCGTGGGTCTGCGCTCTTGTGGCCGCCTATGTCGTACCACGTGCGGCGGAACGTAGCGGCCAGCATGCAATGCTGGCGCTCCTGATGATGGTCGTCTCAGCAACCGGCATGGCGGTCTCCGTCAACGCGTCGTCCTCGTGGATCGCGCTGATCGCGCTCTGCCTTGCCGCGGCTGGATTCATCGCCGTGCAGCCGCTGTTCTGGACCTTCCCCACGGCCTACCTGAGCGGCGCCGCCGCCGCGGGCGGGATCGCGCTGATCAATTCACTGGGAGCGATCGGCGGCTTCGTAGCCCCTAATGTCAAAACCTGGGCTGAGCATGCACTCGCGTCTCCGACGGCTGGCCTCAACCTGCTTGCCGTGACGACAACGATCGGCGCAGCGCTGTTCTTTGGACTGCGCGCGCGACGGTCGCGGTTGTCCGCAAAGCATTCCATTCGTACATCGTAAGCCGGCCTTCTGGCCCGTCAATGAATAAAGGAGTTCAGGACATGTCCATGCCTACCATCAAGCACATCCGCGCGTTCACGCTGCGGGGCGGCGGAGCGGACTATCACGACCAGGCCGATGGCCATTGGATCGACGACCATATCGCCACACCGATGAGCAAGTATCCGGCGTACCGTGAGAGCAGGCGGAGCTTTGGCCTCAATGTGCTCGGTACTCTCGTCGTCGAGATCGAGGCCAGTGACGGCACCGTCGGCTTTGCAGTCACCACGGGCGGCGAGCTCGGCTGCTGGATCATCGAGAAACATCTCGCACGCTTTGTCGAAGGGGCGCGCGTGACGGATATCGAGAAGATCTGGGATCAGATGTTCAACGCGACGCTGTTCTATGGGCGCAAGGGAATCGTGCTCAATACGATATCGGGCGTCGACTTGGCGCTTTGGGACCTGCTTGGCAAGGTGCGCGGGGAACCCGTCCATGCATTGCTCGGTGGACCCGTACGTGACGAGTTGACATTCTATGCGACCGGTGCGCGTCCTGACCTCGCGAAGGAGATGGGCTTCATCGGCGGCAAGATGCCACTTCATCATGGCCCCGCCGAGCGCGAGGATGGACTGCGAAGGAACCTGGAACTGCTGGGCGAAATGCGCGGCCGGGTCGGCGATGATTTCTGGCTCATGTATGACTGCTGGATGAGTCTCGACGTCGAATACGCCACGCGCCTCGCCACGACCGCGCACCACGAATTCGGCCTCAAGTGGATCGAGGAAGCGCTCCCGCCGGACGATTACTGGGGTTACGCGGAACTGCGTCGCAATGTCCCGCGCGGCCTGCTTGTCACGACCGGTGAGCACGAGGCGACTCGCTGGGGATTCAGGATGCTACTGGAGATGGAATGCTGCGACATCGTGCAGCCCGACGTCGGATGGTGCGGCGGGATCACGGAGCTGATCAAGATATCGGCACTGGCGGACGCTCGCGGCAAGCTGGTCATTCCCCACGGGTCATCGGTCTATAGTTATCACTTCGTCATCACGCGGCACAATAGCCCCTTTGCCGAATTCCTGATGATGGCACCGAAAGCGGACGAAGTTGTGCCGATGTTCCACCCGCAATTGCTCGACGAGCCAGTGCCAAAGGGCGGCCGGCTGAAAGCCTCGGCTCTCGATGCGTCAGGATTTGGCGTTCGCCTGAATCCGGCGTGCGCATTACATCGGCCGTTCGAGCATTGAGCCGGTATGCGCAGTCCAAATGCTCCGCGCGCGCTGTGCCTCACTGAGAATGACGTGTGCTATCTCTCCTCTCCTGCTATCCGACTTGGTTGGGGAATAGGCGGGGAAAGATCGCTTAATTCTGGTATTCGGAATACTTAATCCGACATAGACTGGCGAAGTCGTCCTGCTACCACCCGCGTCACCATTCTACGGCGATGCGGGTTCTTTTTTTGCGCGAGATATCTACTCCCCCTGGGCCTTTGGCATTAGGATTGACGGAGCCCTTGTGTATCTTGTCGACAGGCGAGGTGTGATGGCCATGCCGAGCGATCGAATTCTCGAGGCTGGCGGCATGGCGGCCGAAGATATTTGTCGTTGCCGCAGGCGCGCGATTTGCGTAGAACCGAGCCGACTACCGCAACAACGTGGGCTATATCGGCACGCGCGTGAACATCACCGAAGCCTTCAGCTTTATCGGCAAAGCGGCAAACGCCTGACCACCGCGGCCATGCTGGACTATAACTTCAGCAAGCGTACCGACGTCTACGTGGCAGTGGACTACACGGACCTGAGCGGCGCCTGGATCCCGCTGTAGGCGCCTGCCTGAGCACACGGGAGCGTGCGCGTGCGTCGAGCCGGCGGACTTCTTCAAGGGGTGTTCCACGTCATCGGCAGCGGACTAGGTGCCATACGCTCCCATCTGGAGATTCATCATGAACAATCCATGCATCATTTCCGTGGCAATCACAGGTTCATTGCCGCGCAAGAAGGACAACCCCGCCGTGCCAATCACGGTCAGCGAGCAAGTGGAATCGACGCAGGCCGCGTTCGAAGCTGGTGCCACGCTTGTGCATCTGCATGTACGCAATGACGACGAAACGCCCTCGTCGGATCCCGATCGCTTTGCCCGTGTGCTGGAAGGCATCCGCAAGTACGCACCCGGCATGATCACCCAGGTGTCCACGGGAGGCCGCTCCGGGGCGGGCAGGGAGCGGGGGGCGATGCTTCACCTAGGGCCCGACATGGCGTCGCTGGCGACCGGCTCCGTCAACTTTCCGACCCGCGTCTACGACAATCCGCCCGATCTTGTCGACTGGCTAGCCGCGGAAATGAAGGCTTATGGCATCAAGCCAGAAGTCGAGGCGTTCGACCTGTCCATGATCTTTCAGGCGGTGGCCATGCAGAATGCCGGCAAGATCGACGGCCCCCTGCATATCCAGTTTGTCATGGGCATCAAGAACGCCATGCCTGTGGATCGCGAGGTGCTCGAGTTCTACGCGCGCACACTGCATCGTCTTGCGCCTGATGCCACCTGGACCGGAGCAGGTATCGGCCGCGACCAGCTCACGATGGCACGCTGGTCACTCGAACTTGGCGGACATTGCCGTACCGGGCTTGAGGACAACGTGCGCTTGGACAAAGATACGCTGGCACCGTCCAATGCCGCGCTGGTATCTCAAGTCGCAGGTCTTTGCGCGGAATATGGGCGCCCAGTGGCAACGGTAACGCAGGCTCGCGCGCTTTTAAGCCTTCCATCCAAATAGCCCTGCCCGCCTTGTCCGCCTTAGCGCTCAGCGTTATCGCCCCTACAGGGTCATTGACGACCGCGCAGTGCCGCGCCGGCTACTCGACTTTTCCGGCCGGCGTGGTGCCGACGAAGGCCGACAAAAACCGTGAGGAGGCCGTCCGCGCCCCTATCCGCCAAAGCGTCTGCTATCGACGCGCCGGAGGGGCTCGTGCCCCCCTTAGATGCAGACTGAAGAAATCCAGGGCGCTAGTGGCCGTGGCCTGATGTTAGCCGATCAATCATGGCACGAATGGCGCGCATCTGAACCCCCTTGTTATCGGCAAAGTGTTCATTGGTGAACCCCCACCAGTCCCAGCATCCATTCGGATTATCGTTAGGAATGGAGATGGCCTGGGGAAAAAGAACCACAATCTGGTTGCTCTCAGCCCACCGGGCATAGCCAGTGTGCTTGACAAAGGTCGTTCCATTGAAGAGCCCACCGCCTGGTGGCGGCGTCAGGGGTAAATAGTCTTGCCCCTGCTTGCATCCGTGCAGCACAATGTGCAGCCGACAACGCGCGCCATTCCTGCAGCTATCTGGCATGTAGACCCAGCCAGTGCTATCCATTCCATTGCGCCAAAGTAAGCCGTTAAGTCCTTCTCTAGGAATGAAGGGGCTCTGGTCGAATTGGATGTACTTCCTCTCAAGGTCGCGGTCTTCGACCGCCGGCTTCAGGGAAGCGGGGCCATAAATCCAGCCCAGGATCGCCTTCGCGCCGTCAAAGCCGCACCTCCCAATGAACGGCGACTCCGAGACACCACAGGCCCCGCCGTAACTCACTGTCGGCATGGTATGACCAGCATTTTTTTGTACGAAACGCAAAAGGTTTGCCTGTGGCAATCCAGCGGCGCTGTAGAACTCCTCTAGTTGCTTCACCACCATCGGCGGCACTGTGTGATCTTCGCGCCCGACGAAAGTCATCACACGCTGGTGGGCGATGTTTGCCGGATCGTCGATAAGATGGTTGGCGAAGAACGATTGCGTGGTTGAAATCAGTCCAGGCACATCGGTACTCGCGGCCGTGACCGCACACGATAGAGCGGGTTCGGCAGTGCACGAGCATTTGGTGGTAGCGGTAACCGTGCTTCCCTGCGAACAGTAGTATGGGCCGGCCGCAACGATGCCTGCTCCCTTGATGATGGACGAGTACGCGACCGCGAGCTGCACCGCCATGAATCCGCCCGAGGATATGCCCGAGACCGAAGTTTCCTTGATGTCGATATTCAGCGCCGGCAGGTCCCGGATAGGATCGGCAAAGCTGTTAAGCGACGCCGCACTCAAGGCGAGTACTGCGGCTTGCAGAAGAAACCTCATCGCACACCTCCGGCTGTACAGCGGCTCAGGGCGGGCATCCTCGTCGTAAGCGGGCGAGTCGAAGGTACCCTGGCGCGGCGTCGAAGTATTGTAGTCGTGCCGTGCGACGCAGGACACGGATCTGGCGCAATAAGCGATCGGTTGAATAGCGCATCCTGCCGGGCGCCATCGCATTAATGCACATGGTCGCCAAGGGCCAGGCGCATCAGGAAGACGTGGCGTTTCGTCGAGGTGGCCACATGAAGCGATGCTTGATCAAAGCGACCTCTCAGGCCGGCCGGCGCATCGCTCATGGCGCGCCAGCGGCGGTGTTCGTCGATGAAACGGCGTGGCCAAGAGACAGATAACTCCGGTGCAATAGCGATTCGATGCTCGCCCAATCGGCGTCGGTGACGCTGCCTGCGCCTTCTCGATCGTCGCGAAGGAGCATCGCCTGCGCGCGCAACCGCCCGTGCTCCAGTGTTGAGTTCGCGGACACCATGTACAGCGATGCCGCAGCTTCGGCGCACGCGCTGGCCAACGCGCCGGGCGCATAGCGTTCACGCTGCCGGTGCACGATCCACCATTCCAGTTCGAGCGTGGCGGTGCGCGCGACATCGAAGTCGCGGTTACCCGTGTTGCGGATCAGGCTGAAGTAGGTTTGCAGTGCGGGCAACGCTTTAGCGTAATCGCTGCGCTCCTTGCCTTCCTTGAACGTGAATGCGGCCGATGCGCCGTAGTAAGCGCCGACGTACGACCTTAGCCACGGCAGGCGATACTGCGTGCGCAGAGTCTGCGCCAGTTCAAGAAAGAGCGGGACGTGTTGGCGGTCATAGTATGAGCGCCACATCCTTGTTTCGAGTGTCCCCGTCGCAATCGGATCGAAGCGGCTGAGGTCACGATGCAACGGCCAGAAGAGATCAGCGGTGGCATAGCCGATCAGCACAACGAGCAAGGCCAGGATCGTCCGTCGCCAGCGGCCCGGCCCGGCTGCGAAAATCGCGCGGCGCCGCAGGTCGTGGTTGCGAGCGCGCCCGGTTGTGTTCATGTCGAATAGTGTCGATGTCGAATGTGCGTTGAGCAATTTACTTCACGACGCGCCCAAAGACCTCGCCCAGCTCGGCGTCATCAAGCACGGGCGTGATCTCCAGCTCCATCAGATCGCTCCACTGATAGGCGAACTCGGTGAGTTTCTGCATATCGTCTGTTTCAAGCAGATCAAACCCTGCCCCCAGATCGGCGCGGGTCCACCTGCCCACCAACCGGACGCCATCAGGCGGGAGCCCGCCGCTGCGCTGAAAGCGCGCGATCGCTTCGGCTCGCTGTTGGGTATCCGGCGCCCAGTGGAAGGTCATCATGAATTTCATGGTTTGTCTCCTAGCGGTGGCATGTCCACCTGCTTCATTTATACGCTTGATTGCTGCATGTGGATGCAATCGCGTGTGTGCGCTGCAACGTAGCCTTGCCACAGGGACCAGATCGGGACCACGGCTTACATCCGCCCGGAAACCAGCGGCAATTCGGTTCGCAAGCATCGCCTCCGAGTAGGCGTCTGCGCATTGCCGTTCCTGGCCGGACTTATGACCGCTCTCCAGGACATCCGTGCGCGGACGCATTGCCGGTCCGGGTAAAGTCGAGATGTGCCGCGGTGGCTTTAGGCGAATGGCTTTCTGTGCTCTGCCGACACAGTTTTCTGGGGGGACGCGTCATGGATGAACGGCGAGTCATTATCGGGGCTATTGGCGGCGCCAATCAGAAAGGAGCGGCGCAAGAGTTCGGCCGTGCCGTTGCCCAAGCGGGATGCATCCTGCTTACCGGAGGTGGCGACCGGGACGACGGTGAGGTTAAGAACGCAACCGTTCAAGGCGCGCTCGCGGCACAGGACACATCTGCAGTGGCGCGTGCGGTAGGCGTCCTGCCGGCTGAGCACGTTGACTGGGAATGGCCTTCCTCGTCTCATTTGCTCCTGCACACAGGGGCTCCTCATAACGTGCGCAACGTGATAAATGGGGTCACACCTGACGTCCTGGTCGTCTTCGGCGGGAGCCGGGGCACGCTAGCAGAGATGGGCTTCGCGGCCGCCGCAGGCAAGAAGCTTTTCTTCTACGGCGGCCATGAAGGGGGCGCCGTCGCTCGTCTGCGCAAGAATCTGGCGAGGTACTTTGGTGCCGGCTGCAGCGGCAACCACACTGATCTCTATCTTCGCCAGCCGATTGCCGCCTTTCCTGGGGCATGGGCGCAATCATGGACGGCAGAGGACATGACTGCACTAATCGAGAGCACTCTCAAGACAGCCAGTGACTGGCAAGGCAGTGTCCAGGATCTGGTGCAATGCTGCGTGAATCATGTCTGCGAAGCGGGACCGCTGGGGGAAACGGAGTTTCCCGGGTTACCAGGATGCCCGGGCGCCAGGCAACGCTTTGAGACAGCCATCCGTCAGATCTCCGCGGCGTAGCAGCGGAACAGCGGAACAGCGGAGAACGTTGACATACCGACTATGGACCGGCTCGGATTGCGATGCGGCGTCGGCGGATCCGGCGAATGCAAATGTCGCGTCCGCCAGCGCCGACATCAGAACCTCCAGAAGAGGAAGCGTCGATGCCGTCGCTCATGAACCGTGCGAGGAGGCCGGGCCTCGGGGCCAAGCTGCGCATCCGGATCGATGACTCTCGCGCGCAGCGCCATGTCGTAGAACGCGCCCACCATCGGCAGGGCGCTGTGCGCGCCCTCGCCCCAATAGTTGCCGAGCGTCACACGTCCATCGTCGAAACCCACCCACGCGCCCGCGACCAGTTGCGCATGCATCAGGATGAACCAGCTATCCGTGTTGTCCTGCGTCGTGCCCGTCTTGCCGGCCACGTCGGCGCGAATCCCGAAGCGCGTCCGGATGCCCGCGCCGGTGCCCCGGCCAACTACGTCGCGCATCACGTCGACGAGCGTTTGCGCTGCGCCGGCGGGCAGCGCCTGTTCCGGCGATGCGCTCGCGAATTCGGCGAGCACCTTGCCGTCGTGATCCTCGATGCGCGTGACCATGCGCGGTTCGATATAGGCGCCCCGGTTCGCGATCGTGGTGTACGCCGAGACCATTTCCTTGAGCGTGACCGGGCTCGTGCCGAGCGCGAGCGACGGCACCGCTTCGAGCGGACTCGCGCGCACACCCATTGCGTACGCGAGCCGTGCGACCTTCTCGGGGCGTTCCTTTTGCATGAGCTGAGCGGTGACGCGGTTGCGCGAATACACTAGCGCGTCGCGCAGCGTCATCGGTCGGCCAGTGGGCGGTTCCGCGTCGGTAGGCCGCCAGATCGCATGCCCTGTCAGTGGAATGGCGACGTTCCGGTCTACGATCGTATCGCTCGGCCGCGCGCCGTCCGCGAAGGCCGCGCCGTAGACGAACGGCTTGAACGTCGAACCCGGCTGACGCCGGGCCTGCTGCACGTGATCGAACGGTTCGTCACTGAAGTCGCGGCTGCCGACCCATGCCTTGATATCTCCGTTGCGCGGATCGATCGCGACAAAACCCGCCTGAATCTGTGTCTTGCTCCGGCAGAGCGCGCGGACGAACGTGGGGTTCGTGCCGAGCTTCCTGAGCGCGGCCTGATCCGATTGGCCAGCATCGCGTGCGGCGCGGTAGTCGGGCGTCTGCCGGATAAATGTCCGGAACAGCTCGTTGCCCGGCCAGCAGCCCGTGCGTTCGTTCCATGCGCCGTTCGCGATCCATTGCAACTGGTTCGTCTGCCAGTCCATCGCCTGCGTCGCCATTGCCTGCAGACGCGAATCGATGGTCGTGCGCACGACCAGCCCGTCGGTATAGATGTTGTAGCCGTTGCGATCGGCCCATGCGATCAGCCACTTGCGCAATTGCGCTGAAAAATGCGGCGCGGCGCCCGGTGGCGCGGTCTGCAACTCGAAATCGACGTTGAGCGGTTGTCGCTTCGACCAAATGTAGGCATCGGGCTTGAGCTTCCCGTACTTGTTCATCTGCCCGAGCACTGTGTTTCGCCGCTGCAACGCGCGCTCGGGATTGAGCACAGGGTTGTAGGCGCTGTTGGCCTTCAACATGCCGACGAGCGTCGCGCTCTCAAGAACGTCAAGCTGACCGGCCGATTTGCCGAAGTAGGTGCGTGCGGCCATTTCCACGCCATAGGCGTTGTACAGAAACGGCACCGTGTTCAGGTACGTCTCGAGGATCTGATCCTTGCTGTACACGGCTTCGATTTTGAACGCCGTGATCGCTTCCCTGAGCTTGCGCGTGAGGGTCGGCGCGCGGCCGATTTCGTCGGGATACAGGTTGCGCGCGAGCTGCTGCGTGATCGTCGAGCCACCTTGCCGGTCGCCGGAGAACGTATGCAGCGCCGCCGACGCGGTGCGCTTCCAGTCGATGCCATGATGCTCGTAGAAGCGGCGGTCTTCGGTCGCGATCAATGCATCCACCATGTACGGCGAGATCTGCCTGAGCGACACCCACTCGCGATTGACCGGTTTGAACTCCTGGAGCAGTTTGCCGTCGGCCGACACGATCAACGCTGGCCGATCAACGCGGGCTTTGCGGATGTCGCCGATGCCCGGCGTAAACGGCACGAGCGCCAGCACGTACAGCAGGAAGAGCGCTGGCAATGCGGCGAGCGTCAGCGCGATGCCGCGTCGCGTCGGGTGGCGAAGGCGGCGCAGCGCGCTGTTGAAAACGAGTCCGGTTATCGTGCTGCCGGCGGCGGCCAGCGGTTGCACGCGGGCGAGCCAGCGTGCGCAATGCTCACAAAACAACGATGCATATCGGCGATTCACAGTGGCGGGGCGCTGGCGGAAAGAGCGGGATCGTACCAAAGCGGAAGGACGCTTCAGTTCTCAAAGCAGGGCTGCGGCGCGCGGCATTAACAGAAGATTACATTTGTTTCGTGTGGGCAATGATCTTCGTGCAGATGGCTCACCAGCATGAAGGATCGTTCCTAACATCCACGCCGCGCGAGCGTGCTTCCAGCAGCGCCTTCGCTACAGGTGCGAAAATTAAGGCAGTAGGCGGAGACGCGGATCGATTGCTTGGCCGAACCGATAACCTTGAGCACGAGATCCAGCGCGCCTGCGTCGGCGGAAAAGGCGGCTTCGATATCGGTCGAAGCGGTAGCAATTTCAACAGAATCCGGCCATTGCAGCCATTCACCTGATGTCGCGGCTTGGCAGACGTCGCGGCGGTAGCGCAGAGGTGCTTAACTCGACTTCAGCGTGAACGCCAACAGCAGCACATTCACGATGAGCAAGCCATAGAGGATCGCCATGCCTGCGGAAATGGCCCGACGCCGTTCATGTTTCGGCAAAGCGCGCCGATCGCGCTTGCGTTTCCACAGCCAGGCCGTGCCGATGCCGAAGGCGGCGAAGCCTGTGAGCAAGCCTGGCAACACCACGGCGCCTGAGTCTGGCTTGGGCGGGGCTTGCTCGGTTGCGATCGAGGTTGGCGAGGCCTGGAACGCGGCAGCTGCCGGCGGTGTCGGTGTCGGTGTCGGTGTCGGTGTCGGTGTCGGTGTCGATGTCGATGTCTGTGTCGATTTCGGCTCGCTCGCTTGCGGGCTCTCTTGCATGGCAGTCAATTGAGTGGGCGTCGCCCGATCCTCCGCAGGAGGTGTTGACTCCTGCTTTGGCGGGACGGGCGCCGCAACGGTCGTGCGTGGCGGGACGGCGGGCCGTACAGGCCTGTTGCGGGCAGCATCCCGCCAACGCCACCATTCATGGAACAGGCCATCAAGACAGCGCACGGAGCCGCAGGCATCCCGTTTGCTGCGCCAGGCGCTGACGTCAGCCTCGTTGGTGACGCCGCTGCGCAGCAGCCTCTGCTGTTCGGCATAGATGCGCTCGTAGCGCATCGAAAGCTCCGCGTTGTCGCAGACCAGGTGCTTGTTGCGCGGGCGCTCGCCGGTGGCCAGCGCACATCTCATCCCGTTGCCGTGTGGATCTTCGCAGCGGACCGATCCCGCGCCGAACGCTGACTTGCAGTCGATGTCGGACGCCTGCGCCCCATGGGCGGCAGACAGACCCAGGACAACGAGCACGGCCAGGTGTCCTATGACCCTGTTCATCATGGCTCCTCATCGAAGCGGCCACGTCGGCCTTGAGGTTCAACATAGTCGATGGCCGCCTGGGGCTGCAAGCGCGCGGTTGGCAACGCGTGTGGTAGTGCACTTTCCTCGGCGCCGCCAAGTCAAGATGCGCGCCTTCCTTCTCCTGCAAGGCTCATGGGCAAGGTCCTGCCCTCCCCTGCGGAAACCGAATGCGCTCGGTTCGTTGTCCGCGTCACGTCACCCGGATACGCTCGAAGTGCCGCATCAATGTCACGGGCCGCGCATCCCATCACCGGCCTCCTCGTTATCATCGAGCGCGGCCAACTCACTCAGCACCAGCGTTTCATGCGCAAGCACGGTCGCCAGCGAAAGCAGATGGCTCTGTGTCTCTTCGGTGAAGTTGCAGAAGGTGCCGCCGGCAGCGTTCTCGACAGCCACCGAAAGCAGCGCGTTGAGTTGCGCGGTTTTTTCGGCGGCGAGGCTTAGCGGGCTTTCGGAATGGGCGTGGGCCGTAAGGAAGGTGTCGCGCCCGGCGCGTTGGGCGGTGATGTTGTAGTGCGGGTACTTATGCATCGGGCGCCCTCCGCTGAGAGGCGCGCAGTCGTACGCAGATGACAGGTAGCTTGGAAGAAGCGATTTGCCCGGAATGGGCGAGCGAAGACTGGGGCATGGGTGTGCCTCCTTATCACGTGGATTGGAGACCGCTCCTCGCTGCTAACCGGGGTGGGCGGGGGCAAGGCGGGGTTGACAGCCGGAAAGAATGAACCGGTGAGCTCGAAGGCTCCCCCGCCCAGGCCCGCCCAGAGGGACGCGCAAAGGCACGACGGACAAATGCCACATAGTGGCCCATGTCCGCGTTCTTAACAGGCTGTCAAACCCTGTCGCTGCGGTTGCAACGACCCGCGCAGTATAACGACGCAAAGTACGCCCCAACCGACCCGCCACAAAAAGTCACACTGTTGCGCCATCAGCCGGCAAAAAGCACCAAATGAACGCTTTTCGGCCTTTAACCGCAGCCTACGCCAGCCGTTTCGCCAGCTCCGCACCGTGGGCAAAACCCGCCGTCTCCGCCGCGTCAGCCGTTGGGAAAAGGTCCGTCACCTTGGACGATTCCAGCAAAGTCCCGGCGGCCCGGATGTTCGTGCCCGGGCGGCAGACCCGAACTGTGTATTCCCAGACAGTGGGCGTTCTCGGCCGCACCTGCACTTGTACTTCATGGGTCTCGAAAACCCGCTTCTTCCACGCGTATTCTTTGATCATGGCTGTCCCCGGCATTATTGGTGAACGCAACCTCGCCAGGCCAACGCTACTGCTTCAAGCGTGCATCGCAAGCGCCATGGCGCTTGCGGGCTACCGTTGCGTTCCAACTGCCATCGTATCAAACCAGGCCATGTTTGCTCATCTCGTGCAATCCCGGCTTGCATTTTTGCGGATTTCGCAGCACATGGCGGGGCAATGCCACACATGCCCAACACTGGACAATCTCCCGGCGGGCAATCATCCTATGTCTCCCGCCTGCGCGCCCTGCCAGATTGCATCATGACGCTCCCTACCCTGCTCCTCTTCATCTTTGCCTCGGCCGTGACCATCGTCACCCCCGGCCCGACCGTCCTGCTGGCCCTGAACAACGGCTCCAGGCATGGCGTACGCAAGGCTTGCTGGGGCATGGCCGGGGCTCTCGCCGCCGATATCATCCTGATCGTCACCGTGGCCGCCGGGCTTGGCGCGGTCATCGCCGCATCCGAAGTTGCCTTCGAGGCGATCAAATGGTTCGGCGCCGCCTACCTGGCCTATGTGGGGTGGAAGATGCTGCGCTCAGGCAAAGAGCCGGAAACGGTACCGGATGCGCCGGCGGAGTCCGCTGCTGCGCAAACGCCGGCTGCCGCACGGGGCCGCGTCCTGTTCTCGCGCAGTTTCCTGGTGGCCCTGACCAACCCCAAGGCGCTGCTGTTTATCTCGGCCTTCCTGCCCCAGTTCATCGATACGAGCGCGGCGTTGCTTGCGCAGTACGCCATCCTGACGCTGGCCCAATGCCTGTTGAACCTGGCCGTCATGCTGGTCTACGCAGCGCTGGGCGCACGAATCGTGCATGCCTTTCGCGGTGACGGCATGCGCTGGCTGAACCGCTTGTCGGGCGGCACGCTGATTGCGCTGGCAGGTGGGCTGGCGTTCTATCGGCGCGCGCAAGCCTGAAGGCCACGACACTGCCGCCATCATGTCCAAGCCCCAGATCCTGACCTATATCGACACCGGCACCTCCGACGGGACCGCACGCCTGATGCGCACGATCGGGCAGCAGTTGCTGCCCGGCGCGTACGAGATCCGGGCGGTCATGGCCGACGATATCCGGAACGACGCGACGCTTTTCGACGACGCCGTCATGTTTGTCATGCCAGGCGGTGCCGACCTGCCCTATTGCGCCGCCCTGAACGGCGCGCCCAATGCGCGCATCCGCCGCTTCGTGGAAGAAGGCGGCGCCTACCTGGGCATCTGCGCGGGCGCGTACTACGCCTGCCGTGAACTCGCGTTCCACGCCGGCACCGAAGGCGCCATCTGCGGCCCGCGCGAGCTGAGCTTCGTGGATGCCGTGGCGGTTGGCTCGCTGCCGGAGCTCACCGGGGGCGTCGCCTACGATGCAACCCCGCGCAGCACCGCAGCCGCGCAAATCCGCACCACCCATAGCCTGACCGCCGCCCCGATGACGCTTTACGCCCACTACCACGGCGGCTGCCGATTTGATTTTGACGACGCGGCCAACCATGCGGCGCAGATCCTGGCGGTGTACACGGGCCTCGAAGGCACCCCACCCGCCATCGTGAGCGCACCCGTGGGCAAGGGCTGCGCCATCCTGACGGGCATCCACCTGGAAATCTCGGACCGCGAGTGCAAGGACGCCCTGCGCGAACACAGCGACAGGGCGGCGCACCTGCACGTTTGCCGCAAGCTGGCGCAAACCGGGGAGGCCCGGCTGGCGGTGTTCCGCCACTTGCTGGCGCATGCGGGGCTGATGCTGGGCTGAGCGTTCAAGGCCGTCCCCAATCAAAAGATCGAATGCCCGCTCAACGTGGTCAGCCATTCCAGCGCCTGCACGCCGGCTAGCGAGTTTCCGCTGGGGTCCAGCCCCGGCGACCAGACGCACACGGCCCACCGGCCCGGCAGTACCGCCACAATGCCGCCGCCCACGCCGCTCTTGGCCGGCAAACCCACCCGATAGACAAAATCGCCCGCGGCGTCATAGGTGCCGCAGGTCAGCATCAGGGCCGACAGGCGCTTGGTGGGGCTGGCGTCGAGCACGCGCTCGCCGCTCCACGGCACCACCCCGCCATGCGCCAGGAACAGCGCCGCGCGTGCCAGGTCCTCGCAGCTCATGGTGATGGCGCATTGGCGGCAATAAGCGTCGATGACCTTGTCCACCGGCATCTCAAGACGGCCAAAGTCCTTCATGAAATAAGCCATGGCACGATTGCGGTCCGCATGCTCGCGCTCGGACTGCGCCACGCGCGGGTCGTAGTCGATCGCCGGGTTGCCGCTGAGCCGGCGCATGAACTGCACCATCGCGGTTTCCGCCTGCACAAAGCGGCTGCACAGCACGTCGGTCACCACCAGCGCGCCGGCGTTGATAAACGGGTTGCGCGGCTTGCCTTGCTCGTACTCCAGCTGCACCAGCGAGTTGAAGGCATTGCCGGAGGGCTCGCGCCCCACCCGCTGCCACAGGTCCTCGCCCAGCAACTGGAACGCCAGCGTGCAGGCAAACAGCTTGGAGATGCTCTGGATGGAGAACGGCACCGCGGCGTCGCCCACGCAATGGCTGCGACCATCGGCAAACACCAGCGCCATGCCGAAATGCGTGGCGGGGACCTTGCCGAGCTCGGGGATGTAGTCCGCTACGCGCCCCTCGGTCAGCAAGGGCGCTATGTCGCGGTGGATACGTTGGAGGATGTGTGCGTAGTCCATGGGCGTAGGGGCAAGCGTCGCGGGCCGGGCGCCGCGCTGCCTATCGTACAGCGCCGGCGCCGGTACCGCACCACTTACGCCGCCACCCGCAAGCCCCGCTCCAGCGATGCCGACACACCCACCGCCAGCAGCGCCAGCCCGGCCACCGCCGCACCCAGCCACGGCAGCTGGGTGAGCGGCAGGCCGGCGCTGATCATCAGCCCGCCCAGCCACGCGCCGGTGGCGTTGCCCAGGTTGAACGCGCCCTGGTTCAGCGTGGACGCCAGGTTGGGCGCGCCCTTGGCCTTGTCCAGCACGCGCACCTGCGTGGCAGGCACCACGGCAAAGCTGACCATGCCCCAGACAAACAGCGTGAACAGCGTCGGCACCGGAAAATGGCTGGTCCACGAGAACACCAGTTGCACCACCGCCACCGCCGCCAGCAAGCTGGCGAGCGCGGGCATCAGCCTCCAGTCGGCCAGCTTGCCGCCGGCCAGGCCGCCCACCGTGATGCCCGCGCCGAACAGCAGCAGCACCATGCTCTCCTGCTGCGCGGTGAAGCCCGTTACGTCACGCAGGATGTAAGCGATGTAGGTGAACACGGTGAACATGCTGACCGATGCCAGCGTGCTGATCAGCAGCGCCAGTTGCACCTGCGCCGCGCCGATGGAGCGGAACTCGCGCAGGATGCTGCCGGCCTGCATCGGGATGGCCTTGGGCAACCAGGCCACCAACGCAGCCGCAGCGGCCACGCCGATCACGGTGACGGCCCAGAACGTGGAGCGCCAGCCCATCAGGTGCCCAAAGGCGGTGCCAAACGGCACGCCCAGCACGTTGGCCACCGTCAGCCCGGTGAACATCAACGCCACCGCCTGCGCGCGCTTGTCGCGCGGGACCAGCTCCGCCGCCACCACCGCGCCGATGCCGAAGAACGCCGCATGGCAGAACGCCGTGACCACGCGCGCGGCCATCAGCAATGCATAGTTGGGCGCCAGCGCGCACAGCGCATTGCCGAGGATGAACAGGCCCATCAGCCCCACCAGTGCGGTCTTGCGCGGCCACTTGCTGGTCAGGATGGCCAGGATGGGCGCGCCCACGGCCACGCCGATGGCATAGCCCGAGACCAGCATGCCGGCAGCCGGCGCGGAGACGCCGAGATCGGCGGCAACATCGGGCAACAGCCCCATGATGACGAATTCGGTGGTGCCAATGCCAAAGGCCGCGGCAGCCAGCGCGAGAAGCGGTAATCGCATGATGTTGTTATTGAAAAACGAGAGAGAGATCGGTGAAGCTTGCGAGCGCGGTGCGCACGTCCGGCGATGAGGAACACCGCGCACGCCGTGGCGAGAGGAACAGCTAACCACGTGCAGATGAACGGCGCATTGCAGCGCGCCGGCACCATCGCGCAAGTGCGGCATTTTGCGCCAATTTCGCGAAGCGCGTTGGCGCACACGCGAAAAACCCTGCGCCCGAGGCGTTCGGAAAGGCACTGGCTACGCAGTACTACTCAAGGCCAATGCGCAATTGCGCGCAGCACTTGCGCAGTACTACGCAAGCTCGCTCAAAAGAAGACGCTGCGGATCAGCGGCGCGGCCAGCACGCTGACCAGCCCCGCAATCATCATCACCAGCGACGCCACCACGCCCTGCACTTCACCAAGCTGGCGCGCCTTGGCCGTGCCGGCACCATGCGCAGCAGCGCCGAAGATAGCCCCTTGCGCCAGCCGGCTGCGCACCGACGGCAGGCACGCCAGCACGGTCTCGCCGATCGCCATGCCCGTCAGCCCGGTGATGACCACAAAGATCGCGGCAAGATCGGGCGGCCCGCCCAGCGCGCGCACCGCATCCACGGCAAACGGCGTGGTCACCGAGCGCACCGCCAGCCCCTTCTGCAACATCACCGACAAGCCAAAGCCGCGCGCCAGCCAGACCGAGCTCAGCACCGACGTCACCACCGCCGCCAGCACGCCAACCGAAATCGACAACCAGTGCTGGCGCACCAGCGCCCGATGATCGTAGATCGGCAGCGCAAAGGCGATGGTGGCTGGCCCGAGCAACCACATCAGCCAGCGCGTGTCGGCAATATAGTCGCGATAGGGAATATGCGCGGCCAGCACCAGCGCGATCAGTACCACCGGCGTGGCCAGCAGCGGCATCAGCCACAAGCGCGTGCGGCGCGCATAGAGGCGCTTGTTGAAGTAATAGAGCGCAACGGTAGCCACCAGGCTCAACGCCGCCAGGATGGTGTCATGCATGGTGTTGCTGCCGGTTATGGGTGGCACGGCCCGCGCGGCGCGCCAGCCGTTGCTCCAGTCGGACCACCTGCTCCACCGCCAGCGCCGTCACCACCATCACCGCCAGCGTGCTCAAGGCGATCATCGCGCAGATCCGCCAGCCCTGGTGCCGCACCAGCTCGGGATACTGCACCACCGCCAGCACCGCGGGGATAAAGAACAACAGCATCTCCCCCAGCAGCCAGTCCGCCCCGCGGCGCACCCAGCCACCGCGCACCGCCCCGCTGAACAACAACGCCGCCAGCGCCAGCAGCCCGAGCAAACCAGCAGGCAATGGCAGCCCCAGACACCCGCGCAGCCAGTCGGCCAGCAGCCACAAGGCCGATAGCGCCACGATCTGGGTCAGCGCGATGGCGCCTGTGCGCAGGCGAGCCCCAGCCGGCAGCGGCAAGGTAGCGGGTGGAGCGGAAGTGGCAGGAACAGCGCGTGGCATCGGGAACATTCAAGCTAGGGCGCCACGGCATGCGTGGCAGTGACGCTAGTGTACGAAGCGCACTTCGATATCTAAAATGAATATAAATTATTGATTCCATGCCATATCGGAATGGCAAGCCAGAATCTCGCCACCCACGCCATATCGGAGCAGCCTCATGGATATCCGCGCCCTGCGCTACTTCGTGGAAGTTGTCCGCCAGAACGGCTTCACCCGCGCCGCCGAAACCCTGCATGTGACCCAGCCGACCATCAGCAAGATGGTCAAGAGCCTGGAAGAAGAACTCGGCGGCCCCCTGCTGCTGCGCGAAGGCCGCACCATACAGCTCACCGATGCCGGCGAGGTAGTCTTCGCCCGCAGCCAGGCCGTGCTGGCCGAAGTGGCACGCCTGCGGCAAGAGGTAGCCGAGGTGGACGGCATGGCGCGCGGCGAATTGAAGGTAGGCATCCCACCCATGGCCGGCCGCTACCTTGCCCCGGTAATCGGCGCCTATCGCCGCCAGTACCCCGGAGTAAAGCTGCGGCTAGGCGAACAAGGCGGACGCGCGCTGGAAGAGGGCGTGGCCGCCGGCGAACTGGATCTCGGCGTGACCGTCCTGCCCGCAGCTATACCGGGCCTGGCCAGCCTCACCGTGACGCGCCAGGCGCTGGTGGCCGTGTTTCCCCGTGAGCGCGCGCCACGTCGCCCCGGCGCAGTCCGGCTGGCGGATCTGTCTGGCCTGCCCTTCGTCATGTACGAGGACGACTTCGTGCTCTATCGCGTCATCCTGGACGCCTGCGAAGCCGCCGGCTTTACGCCGCAGATTGCCGGTCAGAGCCGGCAATGGGACTTTATCGGCGAGCTGGTAGCGGCCGATGTGGGCGTGGCGATCTTGCCTGCGCCAATTGCCGGGCAGCTGGATCCGGAGCGGGTGGCGATTCGGCCGCTGGTTGCGCCACAGTTGACTTGGGAATTGGGGCTGGTCTGGCGGGAAGGATATTTGTCGCGCGCCGCCCGGGCTTGGCTGGTGTGTTGCGAGCAGGCCTTCGGCACTGCCCGCAAACCCGGTTGAGCCGATGTCCGTGCTGCTTACGCAGCACAGGCGAAGGAAGCGATGCCTTGGTAGAGCGCCCCATTGGCCAGCACGACGCGATAAGGCGCAACGACGAGGACCTTGCCGCCACCGCCATCCCCGAGCGTGAGTTGCGTGCCCGCGCCACCGCCGATGTAGGTGCCAGTAAGGCTGGCACTGGATGGCGACTTGATCGTCGCGTTGCCGCTCACGCTGCCCTGCTGCCCACCGGCCGACGACGTCAGCGTAACGCCAACGGCCGCCCCGTCGGCGGTGAACGACAGCGTTGCTGTCCCGCTTGTGGTACCTGCAAAGGCCGCGGCGCCCACGTTCGTGCCGCCGACGAAGGTGGGCGCGGTAAACCGGCCCGCACCGCAGGCATAGGTGCCGCTGGCGGGCAGGCTTGCGAGATCGTTGGCCAGGATGTAGTGGTAGGCTGCGTTAGACACCCCGTCCAGCGTGGTGGTGGTGCCACCGCTCGTTACCACCCCCTTGGTCCAGCGACCCTGTGCATAGCCAGCATCGCCATTGATATCGAGCGTAGTGCTGTCGCCGGTCAGGCTCCTGCCATTGATCACCGTTACCGCGCCGCTGGCCGACTGCGTAAAACCGGCCAAGGATCCGTAGCTCTGCGTGCCAACGCCATTCCAGACATAGCGAGCCGAAGCCGCCTTGACGAACGGTGCGGTAACGCTGCCGGCGTCGGTGACGGCGGGTTTTTCCCCGGGAGCAGTGCCGCCCGAACCTGATTGTCCGGCCGACGTGTTGCCGCTGGAGGACTCGCCATCGCCGCCTCCACCACAGGCAGCCAGTGCGGCAACGGCAATCAGTACCGGGGCAAATTTGCAGAATGCATACGACATGGTTTCTCCTTGCTCATCATGGTAGAAGCCGCTTGCGCGAGCAGACGGGCGACATCAGGAATGCGCTCCTGATGGATCGCTGGAACAAGCGTGCGATCGCGACGCCCTTGACAGGCCGCCACGTTAGCGAAAGGAGGGAAGATTTACGTTAAATTTTGTGACGAGCCGGAGATTTTTATTTGGCAATGACGGTACCTAAGGCTTATTCAGTACTGAAACACCAGTTGAAACCCCGTCGTCACTCCCGGCGTATGGAACGTTGCCGGCTTATAGATCGGCGTCCCGAGGAACAAGTCATACGACACCGAACCCAGCTTGGAGCCCAGCCCACCCCGCATTCGGATCACGGCGCCCGCCAACTGCGTACCGACCAGGCCCTCGGTAGACGGCCCAAACACCTGTACATAGTCCAGCCCGGCATACAGCGCCTGCCCGCTCCCGCCCAGCGGCGCCTGCAGTTCGTTACGCCAGTAGAAGCCACGCTCCCCCGAATATTCCTATTGATTAATCCTAATGACTGGCAAATTTCTTTGAATAAAGTAGGAAAAATCCGAATCGATTAAGACATAACGTCTTAACGATCGTTTTCTGCTTTCTTGGATCGAAGAAGAGATGGCGAGAGCTGAGCGGACGCCGTGCGGGGGCAGCGCGGTCCGGCGTGACGTGTCCAGCCAGCCGGACCTTGGGGATATACGGGAAGGACTTCGTGCTCGGTCGCGCCGGCATGGACGCTCGCGATGCCGCAGATAGGGCGGAGCCTGTGTATGCGCAGAGCCCCGGTGAGGTGCGAAGGCTAGCTGCCGGGCGCCGTGCTGGCCTGTCGAGGGCAGGCCCTGGACACGGCGCGCAAACCCGGCTCAGGCTGCACCGGGCGAAACACTATCAGCTACGCCCGATCTCCTGCAGGATGCGCGTCAGCAGGTACAGCCGCGGCACGATCGAATCGATCTCGATGTACTCGTCACGCGCGTGGTAGCCAAAGCCTGCCAGGCCGAAGCTCTCCACCACCACGGCCTTGCCGGAGCGCCCTGCGTAGCCGGCGTCGGTAGCGCCGCCGGTGCCCTCGACAATGGCGAGCTGGCGGCCGTCGAGCTCGGCGTAGATGGCTTGCGCGCGCTGCGCCAGCTCGCGGCCACGCGCGTTGGCAACGAACGGCGGCCGGCCGGTCTCCAAGGTCACCGTGGTCTGCGTGTCGGGTACCAGCTTGCCTTCGTCAGCCTTCTTTTGCAGCGCGACCTGCAGCTTCTCCGGGCCGTCCTTGACCGTTGTGCGCACGTCGCCGATGGCGGTGGCGCGCTCGGGAATCTGGTTGCGTACCTCGCCGGCCTGGGCGGTGGTCCAGTTGAGCTGGGTGCCCGGCACGGATTTGGCCACGTCGCGCGTTTGCTGCAGCTGGTAGGCCAGCTCGATCAGCGCATTGCGGCCCAGCTCTGGCGCGGCGCCGGCGTGCGCGGCCCGCCCCTTGACTTCCATGGTGGCGGTGGCGGTGCCGCTGGCGCCCATCAGCAGGGCCTCGGCCTTGACCACGGCCTTGGCGGCGGTCGGCTCGAACGACAGCACCACGTCATGCTGGTCGGCCAGCTTGGCGATGGTCTCGCCGGAACCGATCGAGCCCACTTCTTCGTCCGGGTTGAACAGCACTGTCAATTGGGCGTAATCCTGCCAGCCGGCCGCCTTGAGGATGGCCAGCGAATGCAGGATCACCGCGATGCCGCCCTTGTCGTCGGCGATGCCAGGGCCATAGAGGCGGTTGCCGTCCAGCTTGATCGGCTGCTTCGCCAGCGTGTTGGCCGGATATACCGTGTCAATGTGGGCGATCAGCATGATGCGGCGCTTGCCCGTGCCGGTCAGCGTGCCCTTGACCATGGTGCCGGGGCCCTTGGTCACTGCAATGCGCTCGGTGCTGGCGCCTAGCGCCTTCATGCGGCCTTCGGTATAGCTGGCCATCTGCGCGAGGCCCGCTGCGTTGGCGCTGCCGGACTCGATCGACACCATCTCCTTGAGCGACTGGATCACCGACGGCTCGGCGGTGCGGGCCGCGTCCAGCAATTGGGCATCGGCGGCGAAGGCGCTGCCGGTGGCGAGGGCGAGGACAGCCAGGGCGGCTTGGGTAAGCCGGCGCAAGGATGGATGCATGAAATCTCCCGTTGAGGATGGTTGTACTTGTGATGTTGTGATGGCAGGCAGTTGTGCATGCCGGGCGATGCTGATGCTGGTGCGCGGCAACGCACAAGCGCGCCGCCACCAGTCATCCGCAGGTGCGCATCAGTTGCGCCCGATTTCCTGCAGGATGCGCGACACCAGGTAGAGCCGCGGCACGATCGAGTCGATCTCGATGTATTCGTCGCGGGCGTGATAGCCGAAGCCTGCCAGGCCAAAACTCTCGAGCACCGTGGGCTTGCCCGAGCGGGCGGCGTAGCCCGCGTCGGTGCCGCCGCCGGTTTGCGGCACCAGCGTCAGATCGTGGTCGATTTCCTTGTAGATGGCCTGCGCCCGCGCTGCCAGCGCGCGGCTGCGCTGGTCGGCCACGTACGGCGGATGGCCGGGCGTGAGGCTGAGCGTGGTTTCCGTATCGGGAACCAGCCGGCTTGACCCTATTGAGACTTGTATAAATCATGACAGCCGATTCGAGTCTGAGGCGTTATCTGATCAAGGCGTTGATCGGGAGTCGATTGCATGGCTGGGAAGATGGACGAAGCGACCAGAAAGCGGGTTCGCGCTGGACGGGTGCTGTTAGCGAACAAGCCGGTCGCGGAGGTTGCGGCTGCGGTGGGCGTGGCTCGGCAGACGGTGTACACGTGGAAGGCGCGACTGGACGAAGGCGGCATCGATGCGCTGCGCACCATGGCCGGTGGACGGCCGTCGTTGCTCGACGATGCCCAGCGCGAGCAGTTGTGTCGTGCCTTGCCGCAGCGCCCCACCGAGCATGGCTTTGGCACCGAACTGTGGACGCTCAAACGGGTGCGTCTACTCATCGAGCAACGCTTCGGGGTGTCATACAACGAGGCCCATGTCTGGCGCATTCTGGATTCGCTCGGCTTCTCGCCCCAACGCCCAGACCGACGCGCTATCGAACGCGACGAGGACGCGGTGCTGGCGTGGAAGCAAAAAACCTGGCCCACGCTCAAAAAAAGTGTACGCGGGAGCAACGGCTGATCGTCTTCATTGACGAGTCTGGGCTCTCGGAACGACCCACGCGCGTGCGCACCCGGGCTCCGAAAGGTCAAACTCCGGTCATCCAGTTCCACTTCAACTGGAAACATGTCTCGGCCATCGCGGGTCTGAGTTATCACAACTGCCTGTTCC
>NZ_BAAILO010000041.1:0-2045 GCF_054589115.1 Cupriavidus sp. 8B
AACCGCAGCGAATCCGCCCGTCTGTCCCTCATTGAGAAAATCCGAGGCCAGAGGCGTTGGCAACATCATGCGAAAACCTCATTGATCAGCACTTCCTTAGCGCGACGAATCTTTTTCCTGGATCATGGATTCCAGAAGCAAATCGAATATGGCACTGGAGACCTTGAATATGCCCTGGTATGGATGGGTTAATTCCAGTATGAGAAAATTGGCACTCGTGATGGCGATAGCTCCCAACAACAGAAAGAATATTGCAATTATATTGCCGCCACTGAGGCTGCCATAAAGGAAAAACAACAAACAGGCCCAGCCAAATACAATATCAAGGAGCAAGGTTGGTACCTGACTCGACAGGCTTCGGATAATATTAGATTGAATGGCAATAAAATTGCTGGAGAACTGGCGGATTGAGTTCAGATCGTCACGAGTAATATTTTCAAACTCCTCAGAGAGCTTATTTATCTCAAGCACCGTCTCAACATCTTCGGAAAGGTGATCATAATTTACCTCTCCGCCATGCTTCCCACTCTCATCCGGCCAATATCTTCTCAGTAAGCGAACAGCCATTCGCCGCAACATAATTCGCGGCTTATCAGACACGCCATGGAATTTCTTCAGTAAAAGATCGATATTAGCCATCGCATTTACGAGCGAATTAAAATCAGCCTGTTGGCTATTGAAGGTGGTATAAGAGGAGGACACCAGCAGACCCAAAACAATGGCAAAAAGAGTGCCAATCAACCCGGAAACCGATCTGATTACATCCCCGGATAGATTAATATCGGAAGGGAATAGTGTATGCACATAAATCCCAGCAATTGCACATGCAAAAGCAGCAATGGCAATTGCAATGCAGCGACCAAGTATACTCATTCAAACCGTCCACAAACGTTAGTTTCTTTAATTCGTCGCACAATCCAAGTACTGATTGAATGCCCAAGCCGAGCCTATCCTGACGTGCATGACCGTTCTTGATACTCCAGAACGCACGCATCGGGTTCAAGATCATACATGTGGACGGCCATGTTGCATAAATCGAGATTGAAGACAAAGGTCCCACTGTGATCTGGAATTCATGCGATACGGACGGAATGAGGGTGGGCGAGTGCCGTCATGCGATTGAGCACGCTCACGCGGATCGCCGCCTCGGTCGCCTGGGAGCCGACCTTGCGCGCCCACAGGCAATTGCCCCTGAGCGTCTTTAGGCGGTACATCAAGGTCTCGACGAGCGAGCGCCAGTGATAGCCGCTGGACTTCTTCCATTCGCGGCGGCTACTTTGTCGTCAGGGCCGCTCGGGACTTCCCCGGCTTGAGGCTGACTCTTGCGTTGCGCTGGACCAAGGCTTGCTCCATCACTCGTTGTGGAATGTGGCGCCGCATCGGGTACGTCGTCTTGCTCACTCTGTCAAACGGGATCTCGGTGCGACAGCTGCGAACTGCCACACCATTCACCAATGTCGATGACGTCACCCAGGACCACGTTACCCGCGGGCAGTACGCACCACTGCTACATCGGTCTTCCGCCGCGCCGCATTCCACCTTGCCACAACTGCGCGCCTCAGAGTTTCTTCGGCGCGAGTTGCGGCTGCGGGCCGATTACTTCGCTAACCTCGCGATAGATTCCAAGAATAGGGGCTTCCTGCGATCCGCGTTCACACCATAAAGCTGCGCGACAGTGAGCTCTCCATTGAAAGCGCTCGCGAACGTCGGCCGAACAAAGTAACCGATCCTCAACAGCCGGATTAGTGGAACTGACCACCATCGGCTCTGCATGAGCCTGAAGCAGGGAAGCATCACACGCGGGCCGCCCGCGCATCAGGCCGAATGAAGCACACGTCGCAAGCGGGTGCGGACGAACGTCGGCTCGTCTTTTATATTGACTATAGCGTCATGATGACGATAATGTCGTCATAACATCGGGTGCCACCTATGGCGGCGCCCGGCCTTTCAGGAGACGCCATGACCCGCCCGCCCCGCAGCGTGCTGCGCACACCACCGGCTTTCCCCGAAAGCGCACTGCCTACCTTCGTCCAGAAGCTCGACCG
>NZ_BAAILO010000042.1:0-200 GCF_054589115.1 Cupriavidus sp. 8B
GTGCCCAGCTCATACTGTTGCAGGCCAAAGCTGTCCCACAATGAGAGTGGCTTGCCGCAGTACCAGACCTGCCCGCCCCTGTATCGCAAGGCCGAGGCCTTCACCGGAATCCAGCCGAGCGAGCGCCGTGTACCGGCTGACTTGCGCCACGCCAGGCGGCGTTTCTTGAACTGCCGGCGGCGTGTCACCAGCTCCTTGCT
>NZ_BAAILO010000043.1:0-409 GCF_054589115.1 Cupriavidus sp. 8B
GCTACTGCGGCCTCGGCGCTGGCCGGCTTTTCTGCCAAGCTCAATTCGATTGCCGAGCCGCTGCGCCAGAGCCTGACGTACGACCAGGGAAAGGAGATGACGCGCCACAGTGAGCTCAGCGCCAACACTGGCGTCAAGGTGTACTTCTGCGACCCGCACAGCCCCTGGCAGCGTGGCACTTGTGAGAACACCAATGGGCTGCTGCGCCAGTACCTGCCCAAGGGCACCGACTTGTCCGTGCACACACAAGAAGAACTCGACGCAATTGCCGACAGCTTGAACAATCGACCTCGTGCTACGCACGCGTTTCACTCCCCACTCGAGGTGTTCGCTCGTATGCTCAAACAAGTTTCTCATCCCCCAACTTCAATTCACTGACGGGGTGTTGCACTTGGGACTTGAAACCGCC
>NZ_BAAILO010000044.1:0-1267 GCF_054589115.1 Cupriavidus sp. 8B
GTCGCCTTCCAGAGCCGCTCGGATTTGGAGGCGAAACTCGGTAACGCAGCAAAAATGCTGCAGGTCTTGGCGAACTTAAACAACCAGATCATCTTACGATTGGAAGACACCGACACGGCGCAGTGGTTCTCGGACAAGGTGGGCGAAACCGGCATCACCAACATCGTTCAATCCAGCAGCACCAGCACCGGCAGTGAAGCCCACTTGGGCGAATTCAGCGGCTCGGTGTCTCGTTCCCGGCAACTGGAAAAGGTGCCCATGATTCCAGTCGAGCTGATTACCAAGTTGCCCAACCTCCAGTATTTCCTGCGGGTCTCCGGTGGCGCCGCCTACCAGGGTCGCATCCCCATCATCGAAGGATAAGTTCGCACATGTCCAGCCTGTTTCGCCAGATCGTCAAGCAGCACAAGCTGTCGGCCAAACTGTCGCCCGTCTTCCTCTGTTTCCCGGAGTTGGACGACGTCTGCACCCGGCTCGTGGACTTCATCGGCCTGAACTTCATCGTGCGCGACGAGCCGCTGGTGAAGGAAATGCTGATGGACGCGCTCGCCGGCTACAAGGTCGAGCGCAAGGCCGGTGACGGCAATGTCGCCTTCATGCGCGGCCTCTTTGCGCGATCGCACGAGTTGTATGCCAAGCGCTATGCAGCCTTCAAGGGCGAGAAGTACAACGTCTGGGCCCCGTTCCTGGAACCGATCCCGTTGTTCGAAGCGCGCCAGTTGCCGGGTTATGTCTGCCGCATGGTCGATGAGCCATGCCCCGAGCCGATCACGCCGCGCAGCGCCGCTTTTCAGTTAGCCGCCCGCGTCCTCAAGGGACCGACCTTCCGCCGCTATTTCGAGGAATACGATGCCATTAGCCAACACGCTCATTGCTAAGCTCGCCCGCCTCGCGCCCGCTGAGGTTGCGGACATGCGCGCTTGGGTGCGCGCCAACGACGCCGATACCCCGGTACCGGAAGGGTTCACCCAGGGCCGGCATGCCTTCGCGATGGCGCTAGTGAAGTTCGAACAGGATCGCCCCGCACAGTTTTGGGGTGGCCTTCTCGCTTTCATCGCGATTCCGTGCCTGGTCCTTCATTCCCTGCTGCGCTGATATGTCCAACAGTCGTTTTGCTTCGCACATGCGCCTGTGGCTGGTCGTCACGCCCGTATTACTGGCGACACTCGCGCCCGTGCTGCCCGATGACAGGCACTTCGAGATCGATGCCGCTGAGCAGGCTTCGGTCGAATCCGTGTTCGGGGAAAACCGGGCCAACGATCTAGCC
>NZ_BAAILO010000045.1:0-4253 GCF_054589115.1 Cupriavidus sp. 8B
TGAGCAGCTCCATGCTGCCCCTGAGCGCCGCAGGAATCCCCTCCCTTTCCGCGCAAAGCGCGGCAGCCGAAGGCTGAGGGAGGGGAGGATGTCAAATTAGCGCCGCCATGCGTACCTGACGAGCGCTGGAGTTGGGGCGGGCAAACCTCCTCCACCTAGGCTCGGACATTCGCGGAAGTGGCCGCCCGACTCAGATTCGCGTCACGTTTGACCAGCGATCGGCCATCCAGGGCCCGCGCCATGAGCGGCCGAAACTGGCTGAGGATTCCACAAGGTACTACGGTCGTTGGTGAGTGCGCACGGATTGGGTTGACCCGCCGACTGAGATAAATCAACGAATCCAACTCGCTTTGCGCCTGGATATTTCGGTGGGGTGTCGACTTACGGCCAGAGAGCGGTCTCATCCTGTATTGACGGACCCGCGCTCCTTGGCATCTAGTGCTCGTTTGCGTCGGCTTCGCGTACTAGGCGAATGCCGACCAACGGATAACGAGTCTGCGGTGTATTCCAGTTGCGATACGACGAGCGAGCGTAGAACGACCAAGTGTGCCACGATCCTCCGCGACGCACGCGTACGCTGCCCGACTCTGGGCCCTTGGGATCGTCAACCGGCGATTCTGAATAATAGCTTTCTCCGTACCAGTCTGCGACCCATTCCCACACGTTGCCGTGCATGTCGTAGATACCCAGCGCATTCGGCGCGAAGCTGCCCACCGGCGCCGTAAACACAAAACCATCATGTCCCGCCAGTGCAAAACTGCTCCACTTCGGCCAGTTCCTCGCCGTATCGGAATCGAAGGTATTGGCGACTTTGAGCAGCGATTGCGGGTCCTCCCCACTGTGGTAACGCGTTCTGGTGCCCGCGCGACAGGCATACTCCCATTCGGCTTCAGTGGGCAAGCGATAGGTTCTCCCTTCCTTCTCGCTGAGCCATTTGCTCATTGCCACAGCATCATTCCATGTGACATTGACCACCGGATGATCGTCACCCTGAGAGAAGCCGGGATTTTCCCACGAGTACCGTGGACTGCGTCCTTCGAATGTATCCCCCCGTGCCGACGCTCTGGGATCGTAGTTCGGGTTGTAGCCATAGCCGCCTGTGCCATCAACCTCGGACTCCGGCCTATAGCCGGATGCTTCCAGGAACCGCCTGAACTGGCCAACCGTCACCTCATATTGACCCAGGTAAAACGGCCTGGTGATGCGCACCCTATGCACCGGCGCTTCGTCAGCCAGCGCTTGGAGGCGCTCTTTGGCATATTGCGGATACACCTTGGCGAGCGAGTCAGGCGATTCGCTGCTACCCATCATGAATTCGCCAGAGGGTACCAGCACAAACTTCATTCCAAGCGAGTTCTCCATCACCGTCGGTGACGTGACATCAGGTCCGGTTGAGCACGCCGGCGAGATCGTTAGCAACAAGGGGAGAACGAGAATCGTCGGAAATGCTCGCAAGTTGGGCACCGGCATAAGTAGGAGGAGTCTCAGGGTCAATCGGACCGACAGCCGAAAGCATACCAACGAAGACATCGCCATGCGAGGTCGTCAAGGTTGAAGGAATAGAACGGCTTGTCCTTCGATCCACCTTGCTGACCCAGCATGACGGCACCCCATCGATTTTGGCAACATATAATGAGTGGCCGCCGCCTGCTGCACAGGTGCCCGTAGTGGTATCCGCATTGGCAACGAGCGGCTTTACAGAATGGGTGACCTGTTCCATTTGGCTCCAAATGTCCGGCACTAGGTGCTCCTAATTTCGCGCTTACCATCTGTCTTCACCCCAGAAATCCGGAGCCCGTAGAGCTATGTTCGTTCCTGGGCGGCCGGTGACGGACTATTGATCCTGCTGCCGAGCCGGCCGCAGCCGACCCAATCCCGGCAATCCGGGCTTCCGCAAAGCCGTCGTCGGGGATGGGCAAGGTGGTCCTTTGTTACCTCGATTCCCCTCTGAGCCTGTCTAAGAGTTCGACGCCCTCTGACCACATTCCCAACTTGGCGGCGTCGCCCATGTGTCCACGCGCACCGAGAAGGACAAAGTCGGCGCCCCATGCGTCGGCAAATTTCTTGGCGCGGGTTGGCGACACGTATTCGTCGTCTGAGCTCGCGACCACCAGGCTACGGAACGGCAATCTATGCAAGGGCATGGGTTTAAAGCCGCTCGTGCCTGGAGGAAAGCTTGACGCCTCCACGTCGCTGGGTGCGACTAACAGTGCGCCGGCGACAGGACCGGTGTGCGCCTGCGCCCAGCGCACGACGAGACAGCATGCAAGTGAGTGGGCGACAAGAATCGCTGGTGTGTCGTCCGCCAAGATGGTTCGATGCAGTCGATCGACCCAGTCGGCCGCATCCGGGGTTTCCCAATCGTCCTGAACCACCCTCGCGAAATCGGGAAATGCCGCTTGCCAATGCGATTGCCAATGATCTGGCCCGGAGTTTCCGAGCCCAGGAAGAAGCAGAACGCGGAATGAATTCATCTCATCATCTCCAGATGCGAATCCACCGATGACCGCCCTTCGCCCGACCTCATCAGTTGCAGAAGCAGTCACCGAAACCTATGCGACGAGAGCCTGTCCAGGCGCCCGCTCGCGCCACGCGCTTCGAGCTGCCGATCCCGACGCCTGCATGCAGGTTAATGTCCAATTGCGCTGCGCATGGCCGGTCCTCGCAGCCGATCAGTCGAGCCCGCCCGCCTGGCCGCTCGCCTTGTCGGTCAGTGCGACGGTCTCGTAATAGCTGATTTTCGGCCCCGTGCCGTAGCGGGCGCGGATGCCGGCGAGCCATTCGCCGGAGTAGAAGCGTTCTGCCGCCTCCCGGCTTTCCCACATATAGACGCCGCCGGCGACCTTGCCGTCGCGGGCACAGATGAACTGCTTGCGCAGAAGGCCTGGAATTTTGAGGAAATCGGGGGCGATCTTAGTGAAGTGGGCGCGGCACTCCTCGAGGCCGATGTCTGACGGCAGGTCATAGAGGACGATGGCGGTGATCATGGGAGGATCCTTGGGTGGTTGACTTGCTCCAAGCTCAGGCGTTCACGGGCGCGCGTCCAGGATTTGCCTCCCGGACGGACGGGCTCTTGGCCAGCAAGCCGGTGGGCTCGGCCAGTACGATGCGCCTGCGCTTCTCATCACCGTCTCCTGTTGTTGATCCTACGCCGAAGTTGCGACACGGCAAGACACAATTGCCCGACCTCTGGACTTGCCACCGCCAGAGCACCCCGAAACCGGGACAGACCGATTCAAACAGGATCTCCTGACTTTTTGGCCTTGGCGTCGAACGGCTGCCAACAGACACGTGCGCGGCAGCGGCGCCGCGTTGCTTAAGCGGCGGAAGATCGGCCTTATGCAAAGCTTTCCATAAGGCCGATGATGGGACCGGTCAGCTTGGTAGGTGAGGGCCGCTGTTTGAGTAGAGCCGACGTTTGATTGTCCGTCCGAGCGCACGGGCGAACGGCTGCAGATGGCCGGGGGGACCTCGACGCGCCGCAGACGGGTCGTCTCTTCCGGCCCTTCTGAGCCTTCGACACCGCAGCGCCGAAGGGCCGATTCGGCCGGGAAAGCGTCATCCGACCTGTAGGTGGCGATGTATGGGGAGACACGCCCCTGGCGGATGTTGTGCCCCTGTGAACAGCCCTCCTTCAACCTGTTGGCTCACAGCACACAGGTTGGTCGCGTCCGGACGCTGCATGGCGGGTAGAGTTTCGACAATTCTCTTATTTTTCCGCGAGTTAGGTACCAAGTCAGGTCCTTGAGCGCTGCTGGCACACGATATGCTCTGGCTCTAGTGAGCCCGTCAAAATGCTCACAGCCAATCCCAGGAGAACCGCAATGACTACTCTCGTAATCAAGGATCTGTCCTGTATTGAAGAACTAGATGGCAGCACCATGGCAGAGGTGCGCGGCGGGTGGCTCGCCTTGGTGGCGCCCCTCCACGCTTTCAGCACCACTTCCAAACTCAGCGACCCTCCCCCAGCACAAACACAAGATACCAACAACCCGCAGTACCCCTTAAGCCCCAACAATCCTGCATGACGCAAGGAAAGAATCGGGTGCGTAGCGAACTGCCGCCCATCCGCACCCAGAGGCGGTCGTTCCACAATGACCGCTTCCGTTGACGCTGAATTGGTGCTGACGGCTTAATCGTCGAGTGGCCGGTTCCCAACTAAACACAGCGTCTTAAGTAATGCAGCATAGTCTTCGCAGCACTTCGTTTGGTCTCTTCCAGTACTGGAAGCAGGCGTCGACCGCCGAGAGGAC
>NZ_BAAILO010000046.1:0-37756 GCF_054589115.1 Cupriavidus sp. 8B
ATCCACGAAGGAGAGCGGGCACAGGGGCGACGCTTCGCGTCGCGCGCTATCCCTCACCGGCCTGAAGGCCGATGTTTCCCGCGCGAACTGATGAAAATTGTCGTGAATGAAGGAGATGGCTACTTCTCAATGAGCAGAGGCGCTTTTGAGAAATATTCAGCACTCAAAAAGGATTGCACGGCCCCTCTGGCTGAGTGGGTTGCAGATCCAACTGAAGAGTACTTCCGACCACGATGCATTCGAAATCTCGACAGGACTGATCCAGACTTGATCGCTGTGATTGAACAGATGGGGGCGAAGGCGGCGGGACCAGACGTGGAATTCCACCTTATCGATATGCCTCCTGGTGCCACGTGGGTCGTACGAGAGGTATGCGGTATCGAATACGTACAGATCGATGGCAAGCCGGTGATGTAGCGCATTTTTTTGGCATTCCGTTCGACAGGAGTCCCGAGGGCAGCATATCATTGGCTGCCAGCTGTGAAGGCTCTGCCATGCAGGCTATAGCTTGTTGCGTAACTCATGCCATGCGCATCCAGCTCCTGACCACACCGGTCGCAAACCACAATGGCGTGGACATCCTGGCCGCAGTCACGATGCCGGAGCTTTAGCGGCGGCTTCCCGCCAGCTAGCCACTTGTCTCCCCAATGCATCATTACCAGCATGGAGCCGTAGAGATCCCTGCCTTTTGCCGTGAGGACATACTCGTAACGGGCAGGCCGATCCTGATAAGGCATCCGTTCGACAACGCCCTCCGCGCATAGGCGCGACAAGCGATCGGTAAGGATATTGGTGGCGATACTCAGCCGGCCCTGGAACTCGTCAAACCGACGAACGCCGTAGAAGAACTCCCGGAGAATCAAGAAGCTCCACCGGTCGCCAATGATCTGCAGCGTGCGAGCCACTGAACAAGGACGCACCCGCTTAAGGATGTTCACCGTAGCCGTGCGCCGGGATCGCTGTCGAGGCTCCGTCCTGATTTCCACTCCCGCACCAGGTCCGTCGCGATAGTGAATTCGCCTGGGGTCAATGCTCTCCTTGCAATGCGAACACGCGACGCGCGGATGGCATTCGCATCCGCATCTCAGATGCAACAAACGCAGAGGCGGCGGCACGCCCCTCGCCAGCCACTCATCGCCAAATGCGAGCAGCGCCAGTATGGTTTGGTAGAGATCCCTTCCCCTGCCGGTCAGCCGATACTCGTGCCGCCCGTCAAGCGGTGACTCGCTGAGCAAATCGAGTTCGAGGAACTTTGCCAGACGCTCTGCCAGCGTGATGCGCGGTACTCGTAGCACGGCCCGGAAATGGTCGAATCGTCGAACGCCAAAGAAGCACTCGCGCAGAACGAGGAAGCCCCACGCGTCCGAAAGAATATCCACCGTCCGGGCAACAGACGAGTACGTTTCGACGGATGCGTATCGCAGGTCCGATGATCGATGTTTTGCTGGCGTCTCGATTGCGGCGGAACTTGTCATCCCTGTAGTTGTTCCTCATCGTCTTGTGGACACCAAACCGGCGCGCAGCGCCGCTGGTCCGCAGGTCCGCGTGAAGTGCAGACGGCACCGCGATAATCTCATGCGACGGCACAATTTCCGCTTCCTGTGAAGATCGGCAGTTGCAAGCCGTACAGTCTATCTACGCAAGCAACACATGGGATGATTACCCGCGGTATTCACAATACAATTTCGTCAATATTTTCCTGTTGACCTAGTGCCACCCCCTCGTTATAGTTTATTTATGCAAGTGATATAGGAAAAAGGCACATGTCCCTCCTTTTTGTTCTTAACAAACGAAGCAACTACGCCACCTTCCTCCCGAACCACCTCCGGTCATGATGGGTTCCGACGCACACTTTCCGCGCAAACAGTCACTACCGAGGGCGGAGTCTGTCTTTCCGGTCGATGCAGCGGAGTTGCCAGCGACAGCAGAACAGGTGCTCTTGCGCAGCATCGGCGAGCGTGTGCGTCTGGCGCGTGAGAAACACGGCTGGACACAGGCAACGCTTGCTGCCCGGTCGGGCATCTCGACGCGCTACATCGTCAATATAGAGGCCGGTGCCGCCAATATCAGCCTGCTTCGTTTGCGCAACCTCAGCCAGACTCTAGGCATCGAGTGCGGGCCATGGCTTGCGCCTCACATAACCACTCCGAGCGCGCATTCGGCGTCTGCAACCGCGTCCGAACAAACTGACACGCTCCAGCTCCTCCGCGCACATGCAGACATCTGCAGGCAGTTCGAGCACCTCCGCGCTGAGGAACTGGTGCGGCCGATCGCCCTGGTGGGCATGCTCGAGTGTCATCGGCAGAGCTACGCGCAGAGGTTGAGCCAACTGCTTCATCGACGCTATGTCAGCTTCGAGGAAGAGCTCGAGCGCGAAGTCGGCCTAACGGGCGATGCGATCAGGGAGCTGTTCGGCGCTGAACGGCTCCAGGCCCTCGAGTTCAGCAACCTGGCCAAGCTATTGGCCAAGCCATCCAGCGTCCTGGTGACGAGATCCAATATCGCAGCCAATGCCGAAGCCTTCGATTACCTCCTGGATCATGCTTTCGTGATCTGGCTGGACACATTGCCGAGCACGCAGGCACTCAGCGCCGACAATCCTACCTCGGCCTGGCCGGACAGCACGAGAGCCAGTCGCGATGCACTGGTGCATGCCTGCAAGCAGTGGGAACCGAGATACACACGCGCGCACGCGCGGGTAGTGGTTTCCGGACTATCCATCGCGCAGGGCATGGACAAGCTGCTCGGCGTGCTTCACCACCGCGATGGCGAAACGCCGGCGAAGTGAGAGACACCATGGACAGCGTGGATCTGGATGTACTGAAGAACAGCGTGCATTGGCTAGAACGCGGCCATCGCGTACTGCTCGTGACTGTCGTCAAAACATGGGGCTCTTCGCCACGCCCGGAAGGCGCCATGCTTGCAGTGCGAGATGACGGCCGGGTGGTCGGTTCGGTCTCGGGCGGCTGCATCGAGGATGACATCATCCATCGAGTCAGGGAGAGCGGCATCGTCAATACGCGTCCGGAAACCATCAGGTACGGGGTAAGTGCCGACGAAGCTCACCGCTTCGGATTGCCCTGTGGCGGGACGATCGAACTGGTGGCGGAGCCGCTTACCAATCGCAGCGGGGTTGCCGACCTGCTTGCCGCAGTCGAGAGTGGTAGTCTGGTCGCCCGCACGCTCGACATGACCACTGGCCGTGCAACACTAACCAATGCGCAGGCGGCCGACGGCCTGCGCTTCGACGGTACCGCACTGGTTACGGTCCACGGTCCGCGCTATCGCATGCTGGTGATTGGTGCCGGCCAGCTCTCCAAGTACCTTTGCCCGATTGCCGTTGGCCTGGGCTTCCAGGTCACCGTCTGCGATCCTCGCGAGGAATACACGGAGACATGGGACATCGAGGGCGTCACCATGGTATGCACCATGCCAGATGACACCGTCGCGGACATGAAGCTGGATGCCCGTAGCGCCGTGGTCGCCCTCACCCATGACCCCAAGCTGGACGACCTGGCACTGATGGACGCGCTACGCACACCAGCGTTTTACGTGGGCGCACTGGGTTCGCGGCGCAACAACCAAGCACGCCGGGAAAGGCTGAAGGAGTTCGACCTGACCGATCACGATCTGGCGCGCCTGCATGGCCCCATCGGAATCTACATCGGCAGCCGCACGCCGCCCGAGATCGCGATCTCGATTCTGGCCGAAGTGGTAGCCGCGAAGAACCACGTCTCGCTCCCTGCCATTCTCCAGGTCGAAGGGGCCAAGGCAGCGCGCGAGATAGCCGAACGCAGTGGCACTAGCTGCAGCCCCGAGACCCGCTGACAGCGGCATCTCGGCGCCGGACTACAGTCGGACTTGGCACAGCCACGGCAGGAAGCACTCAGCCACCGCCAGTTGCGTGCCCTTGCGTTCGAACACGGAGCGTCTCGCCCAAACAGGCCTGGCATCGCCTTGCGGGTCGACGCGGCGCGCCAGGCGGTGAAGCCGGTGTCCGATTCCCAACATACAAAACTCGAAAGGTGACCGATGTACGGCCGGGTCCGCGTACAGAATCGTCGCCAATGGCCGGTCATGAAGGCCCTTCACGGCTTTCCAGGCGCCAATGCTGTCCGCGGTCCTGACCAGCGTACGGGCGACGATCGCCGGCCGATCGTCAACTGTCAGGGTGACATCTCTCGTCCACATGGCCATGCTCCGCTCCCGTCCGAGGGCGCTTGCCTTCGGACCAATGACCACGCTGTGTTCGTAAAGCACCTGGACCTTGACCTCCCCCAATTCGCGGAGATGCGCTGTCAGCGAGCCAGGACGCCGCAACCAGTCCCACGCGGCACGCCGTCCGGCCCACCCCTCCTCTGCTCGCCACACTCCCGTGCGCTCACGACAAACATCAAGCATCCAGTCCCTCCCTGTCAGATAGTCGTGCGAAGGGGCTTGGGCATCGCCAAGCCCCTTCTCCGTCCATAACCTCAACGGTCGGCCCTCGCTGCAACTCAGCCCGCGAGCCGCAACGATCGATGGCAATCCCCGGCCAGCTCCTGATATCGCAGCGTTGCCGCAAGCTTTTTCTGCACCTCTGCGTCTGTCAGCGCTCTGACCACCGCGCCGGGCAAGCCGGTAACCAACGAGCGCGGCGGGACTACGAAGCCATTCCTGACAAAGCAGGAGGCCGCGACAATCGACTCCGCACCGATCAACGCGCCATCCATCACGACCGCGTTCATGCCGATCAAGCAATCACGCTCCAGCAACGCGCCGTGAACAATGGCCCCATGGCCTACGTGTGAATTGCGGCCCAGATGGCAACCTTCTCCATGCTTGGCGTGCAGCGTGCATGACTCCTGGATATTGCTGCCCTCGCCGACTTCAATGCTGCCGAAATCCCCCCGCAGGGTGGCGAACGGTGCAATATAGCAATGTGCGCCGATCGACACCTGACCAATCAAGCATGCGAGAGGGTGCACGAACGCCGTTGCGTGAACCTTCGGTGTCGCGCCATTGAATTCGTAGATAGCCATCGATGATTCCTAGAAGTGCCGCGCTCAGATGCCTCCCATGCACACGTACTTCACCTCAAGGTAGTCCTCGATGCCGTACTTGGACCCCTCGCGGCCGAGCCCGCTTTCCTTCACGCCACCAAAGGGCGCCACCTCAGTCGATATCATGCCCTCGTTCACGCCGACAATCCCGTACTCCAGCGCCTCGGCAACACGCCAGACCCGACCAATATCGCGTCCATAGAAATAGGAGGCCAGACCGAATGGGGTGTCGTTCGCCATCTCGATGGCCTCCTGCTCCGTCTTGAACCGGAACACCGGCGCCACAGGTCCAAATGTCTCCTCGGAAAAGATGCGCATTTCCCGGGTAGCATTGGCCAGGACCGTCGGGGTGAAGAAGTTCTCGCCGAGCGAGTGCTGCGATCCGCCGACCACCACTTGCGCGCCCTTCTGCACGGCATCCTCGACATGCTCCGCCACCTTGCTCACGGCGCCCTTGTCGATCAGCGGTCCGATGGCGACGCCTGGTGTCATGCCGTCGCCCACTTCCAGCCGTCTGACTTCCTCGGCCAAGCGCGTCACGAATCGCTCGTACACCCCATCCTGCACCAGCAGCCGGTTTGCGCAGACACAGGTCTGCCCGGCATTGCGGAACTTCGAGGCGAGCGCGCCTTTGACCGCAGCCTCGATATCGGCATCGTCGAATACAATAAACGGCGCGTTGCCGCCAAGCTCCATTGATGCCTTTTTCACGGTGGCGGCGCATTGAGCGAGAAGCACCTTGCCAATCTCCGTTGACCCGGTGAACGATAGCTTCCTAACGATCGGATTCGACGTCAGTTCGCCGCCGATGGCGGCGGCGGAGCCCGTCACACAAGAAAGGACCCCGGCAGGAACACCTGCCCGCTCGGCCAGCACGCACAGTGCAAGCGCGGAGAATGGCGTCTGGCTGGCCGGCTTCAGCACCATGGTGCAGCCCGCCGCCAGCGCGGGCCCCACCTTCCGCGTGATCATGGCGGCCGGGAAATTCCAGGGCGTGATCGCACCGCATACGCCGATTGGCTGCTTGAGTACCACGATCCGCTTGTCCGGTTGGTGCCCGGGTATCGTATCGCCATAGATGCGCTTCGCCTCTTCCCCGAACCATTCGAGGAAGCTCGCCGCATAGGCGATCTCGCCACGGCTTTCCGCGAGGGGCTTGCCTTGCTCGAGTGTCATCAGCAGGGCGAGGTCCTCCTGATGGATCATCATCAGCTCGAACCAACGGCGAAGAATGTTGGCTCTCGCCTTGCCTGTCAACGCACCCCAGGGCTTCAACGCGCGCTTCGCGCCGTCGATGGCGCGGCGCGTTTCGGCGGCAAGCATACGAGGTACCGTGCCGATGGTGTCGAGCGTTGCCGGGTTGTCGACATTCAGCACAGTCCCGTCGTCCGCATCGAGCCACTGGCCGTCGACATAGCATTGCTGACGGAACAACTCGGGATCCTTCAGTCCGAGCGACGAGCCCGAAGCCTTCTTATTCATGCCTTACTCCAATCTGTAGATACCGGCCGCCTCGGGCCGGGAATGACGCTCACGCTGATTCAGGCACCCTGGGCCGTCAGCAGATCGCGCAGCTTGAATCGCATGACCTTTCCGGAGCCCGTGCGTGGGATCTCCTGAACGATCTGTATCGACTGCGGCAGCTTGTACGCCGACAAGCGGCTGGCACAGTGCGCCTTGATGTCCTCAGCGTCAACGTCATGACCGGCGCGAGGTACCACGAAGGCGACCGGAACCTCCCCGAGATGCGGATGAGCGATGCCCACGACCGCGCAATCCGCTACGGCCGCATAAGACATGACCGCATCCTCGACTTCGGCGGGTGCAATGTTCTGGCCACCGCGAATGATAATTTCCTTGAGTCGGCCGGTAATCGTGAGGTAGCCCGCCGCGTCGTGCTTGGCTAGGTCGCCGGTGTGATACCAGCCGTTCTTCAGCGCGGCGGCGGTCTCTTCCGGCTTGTTCAGATAACCCTTCATGACGTTGGGCCCCCTGACCAGAAGCTCGCCCTCCTTGCCAAGCTCGACATCGGTGCCGTCGCCCGGATCGACAATGCGCGTCTCGACGCCTGGAATGGGCAGGCCACAAGACCCCATCACGCGCGAGCCGGTGTTCCAGTTCATCGTTACCATGGTGGACGTCTCGGTGATACCGTAGCCGTCTAGCAAGGTCACGCCGAAGCGACGCTCAAACTCCTCGTTGACCATTGCGGGCAGGATCGCTCCTGCCGAGAGGCAGATCCGCAGGCCGGGGAATCGCGAAGGCGCGGCATCGCGCGTCGCCTCCAGCACATAATGAAACATCGTTGGCACCCCCGGGAACACCGTGTACTCGCCGGTGCCCAGCAGCCGCAGCGCTTCCGCGGTGGAATACTTCTCACCGATGTATTCGGTGGCACCAACCGCCAACACAGCCAGCACGCTCAGGTTGAGGGCGTATGAGTGGAAAAGCGGCAGGAAGGAAAGCACCTTGTCGCTCTCACCCAGCCCGGCGATGGGCACCCAGCACGCCGCGACCACCCAGAGCATGCTCCGTGTGGACAGCAGCACGCCCTTTGCTTTCCCCGTGGTGCCCGATGTGTAGATGACAAAGGCCGGCACGTCAATATCGCGGGGATCACGTGGTGAACACCCAGTGCCCTCCCGCAGGAAGTCACTTAGGCACAGCTCGGTCTGCGCGGCATCGGCATTCGGCGCTTGGATGACGTTGGGACGTATCGGGAGATCTTTGCACACCCGCTCCAATTGCGCCGCCTTCTCCGCCGTGGCGATCACAAGGACGCACTGCGCGTCGGCGAGGCGATAGGCTATCTCCGTGTCGGTAGCGTCTACGCTGATGGGTACCGCTACCGCTGCGGCCCGGCCGATGGCAACCAGGCTAAGCACCCAGTTCACCGAGTTGGGCAGCAGGATTGCCACGCGATCGCCCGGTGCCACGCCGAGTCGTTCAAGGTGACTCGCAAGGTTGGCCGTGGCCGTATCCAGCCCAGCGTATGTGACAGACGCGCCTGCGTCCTGGAAGGCAATCTTGTCGGGTCGGCACTGCGCGTGCCGTGTCACGATCTCCGCTAGCGGAGCAATCAAATCTGTATGAATCACTTCTGTCTCCCCTAAGTATTGGCGTCCCTGGCGAGCGTGGCCCGCCCGGCATCGTGCCGCACTCAGACCATGCTGAATCCACCGCTGACGCTGACCACCTGCCCGGTGATCCAGCTGCCGCGACCGGAGGCCAGCAGCACCACCAAGGGCGCTACATCGCCGGGTTGTCCCAGGCGGCGCAACGGGTAGAACTTGGTGAGCTTCTCACGGTTTGCCTCAATGAAATCGGGGTCGTGCGCCGTCTCGATTAGCCCGAGGGCGATGGCATTGGCTGTGGTCCCGGCACGCGTCTCGCGCGCGATCGATTTCATCAGGGCAATGTTTGCTGCGCGCGCTGCGGCGCCGATGGCAAGGCCCGACTCGCCGACCCGCGATGAATCGCCCATGATGCTGATGATCCGGCCGCTGCCCTTTTGCGCTTCAAGATAGGGCAATGCTGCATGCGTGCAATTCAGCGTGCCGTACAGACAGACATCAATCTGCCTGCGCCATTCATCAGGCGTGGTGTCGGCAAAGCGCTTGCGGATCACCAGGCCGGCGTTGTTCACGAGAATATTGAGGCCACCGAATTCCGCCACGGTCTGCGCCACCATGGCGTCCACGGCCTTGCGGTCCGAGATATCGCAACCGATCGCCAGCGCCTGACCACCCTTCTCCTTGATCTCGGCCACCACCGACTCAGCCCCCGCCTTGGAACCGTGGTAGTTGACCACCACGCTGGCGCCTTCGGCCGCCAGTTCCAGTGCAATTTCCCGGCCAACGTCGCGTGCACCGCCAGTGACCAGCGCCACCTTCCCGTCTAGTTCGAATTTCATTGTGCTACTCCTTGGATACTCTCGATGATGATTGGATCAGCTGGAACAAACGTTCCGGCGTCATTGGCAGTTCAAAGATCTCGATGCCAAGCGGCGACAGCGCATCGGCAACCGCGTTGGCGATGGCCGCAGGCGAGCCGATGGTGCCGCCCTCCCCCATGCCACGGAAGCCGCCGAGCGTGTTGGGGGCTTCCGTTTTGAGGTGCACCATCTCAAGCTCGGGCACCTCTGGCGCCGAGGGCAACAGGTAGTCGACAAGGCTGGCGGTGAGTAGCTGCCCCTCGGCGTCGTAGACCACCTCTTCCAGCAGCGCCGCACCCACACCCTGCGCCAGAGCGCCGCGGGTCTGCCCGGCGACGATCAGCGGGTTGATGATGCGGCCACAGTCTTCTGCAATCACATACCGCTGGATGTGGACCGCATAGGTTTGGGGATCAACTTCGACCTGCACCAGATGGGTCGCCGAACTGGTGGTGCCGACCACGGGGTCATAAACCCGGGTTACGCACAACTCCTCCCTCACGTCAGCCGGGACCCGCCCCATCTGCGAGTACAAGGCCCGTGCCAGCTCGGGGAACGACAGTTGCCCCTCGCCCATACGTACGCGAATGACGCTGTCGACGATCTCCAGGTCATCGGCTGTCACGTTTAACAGGTGGGCGGACACGCGGAGCATGCGTTGTCGCAATTCGCGGGCCGCCAGCATGCCCGCGCCACTGCTGATGACCGCGGTACGGCTGGCATAGCTACCGGTGCTGTGCGGCACCGCCGCGCTGTTGCCGGTGACGACACGCAGATCCTCCAGACGCGCGCCCAGCTCATCGGCCAGCACTTGCGCCAAGGTGGTTTCATGCCCCTGCCCGTGCGAGGCGCAACCGAAGGCTGCCGTGATCGCGCCAGTGGAATCGAGCTGAATCACGCAAGTATCCGTTCCGGTATTGATCGGCATCCCCGGCGAGGCCGAGATCCGAGATCCGATGCCGGACAGCTCCGCATAGCAAGCCACGCCGATGCCAATCCAGCGTCCCTGGGCGCGTGCCAGTGCCTGGTCCTGCCTGGCCTTTGTGTAGTCGAAGCGCTCTTTCGCTGCTTCCAGTCCTTCCATGAAGGCCGACTGGTCCCAGACGATGCCGACCGGTGTCTTGTAGGGAAACTGTTCGGGCCGCACAAGGTTGCGTCGTCGCATCTCCGACGGATCGAGCCCCAGGCGGCTGGCCGCCATGTCCATCAGGCGTTCCATGGCAAAGGTGGACGTCGGACGTCCCACCCCGCGATAGGGTCCGGTGGGCGACTTCGGCGTTGTCACACCGCGGACGTGACCGTGGTAACAAGGCACGCGGTACGGCCCGGGAAGAAAGCTAATCACCTGGACCGGCTCGATGCCGGCGGTCCACGGATAGATCGAATACGCCCCGACATCGCCGATTACATCGGCACGCAGGCCCAGGATCTGGCCGTCCCCATCGACCGCCAACTCTGCATCTACCAGCTCATCGAACGCCTGGCTGGTCGACAGCAGGTCCTCCAGCCGGTCCCCCGTCCACTTGACCGAGCGCCCGATCTTCCGCGCCAGCGTGCAGACCAGCATCTCCTCCTGGTACAGGGAGGTCTTCCCACCAAAGCCACCGCCGACGTCGGGTGCTATGACGGTGAGACGGTTTCCGGGCATATTCAACAGATCGGCCATCGCATCGCGCACGATGCCTGGCACCTGGCTCGACGTGTACAGCGTCAGCGCATCACGGCCCGGATCCATTTCCGCCATGTAGCAGCGAGGCTCCATCGCCGCCGACGTCTTGCGGTGGAAGCGGAATCGGCCGGACACCTTCAGCGGTGCCTCGGCGAAGGCGCTCTCGACCTCGCCCCGGACGAAAGCCCGCTCGACCAGCACATTGCTCTCGAATCCCTCGTGCAGGATGGGCGCCTCGGGTTGCGCGGCCGCCTCCGCATCCGTGGCAACGGGCAAAGTTTCATACACCACCTCGATGCCATCCATGGCGTCTTCGGCCTGGTACCGGCTCTGGGCCAGGATGGCCACCACCGGCTCTCCGACGAAATGCACGATGCCGTTGGCCAATGCATGAATTGGCGTGGGTTGGTACCCGCCCATGCGCGAGGTGGCCAGGGCGGGCTTTACCAGCCCTTCCAGATCCGACCACGTATAGACGCCATACACGCCGGGCATGCCACGCGCCACGTCCGCGCGGACCTCCACGATGCGCGCGTGCGGCTGGTCGCTTCGCACGACGGCCATGTGCAAGGCGTGGCCTGCGGGGCGATCGTCGACATAGCGGCCCAACCCGGTCAGCAGTCTGGCGTCCTCAACCCGGCGCACAGGCTGCCCCACCAGCTTCGTGCCGCGCCGCTCATCGACTTCGGTGTCTGGGGCATCGGAATGGTCCACGCGGCTGCCTTGTTTACTCATATGCATTGCCCCCCTTCCGAAGTTCCTCCCACTGCGTGACGTCGTGCCCGAAGATGACTGTCGAGCCGGATCGCTCCAGACGCTTGATCTCCTGTAGCGACTCCATCGCTATGTCCGGATTCCAGGTATTCCTAGGCATAACCTCCCGGTCAAGATTGGCACGGAGCGCAACAGCGTCTGCGGCCAGCAGGAAGCTGCCATCGCGCGCGAGGGTCGCAACCGCTCCCAAGGTGCCGGGCGTGTGCCCCGGCAATGGCACCAGCATCAGCCGGCCATCGCCAAACACATCGCGTTCGCCGTCGATCGCCACGGTCGGCATCGGATGCTGCCAGTCCGCCGGGACGTATCCGTTCTGAATTGCATCCGGCCCCTGCGCGGCCTCCAACTCCTTATGGTGACAAAAGACCGTGGCGCGCTTGAAGAACTCGTTGCAGCCACAATGGTCCGAATGGAAGTGCGAGTTGACCACTACGTCGATATCCTCGGGCACCAGGCCGAGCGTTGCGAGTTCGGAGACGACGTTGTCTGCGGGCCCACCGATTGGCACCATCGCCTTAGCCATGGTTCCCCAACGGGATGCACTGTCCTCGACTGTGCTCGGATGGCACCCTGTGTCGAACAGGACATTGCCCTGGCTGTGGCGCAGCAGCACGCACGAGACCGGCAGATCTATCGTCTCGCTACGTTCGGCATCCGGCAGATACACGCTTTTCCGCATGCGCAGCCGGCCGCCGCTTAGAATGTGCATTTTCATGGGGTCTCGTCCTTATTTCTGCTTGGTATCGGCCGCATCGCGCAGTGCATTGCGACCTGTCACACACACCCGGACCGCGTCGACGATGCCCTGATAGCCAGTGCAACGGCAAAGATTCCCGGACAAGACATCGCGGATCTGCTCATCGGTTTCAAGTGGGTACTTCTGCAAAGCGTCGGCGCACGTGGCAAGCATCCCGGGCGTACAAAAGCCACATTGCAGCCCGTGGTGTTCCCGGAAGGCTTCCTGCAACGGACTAAGCGCGTCCGCGCTGCCCATGCTCTCGACCGTACGCACATCACAGCCGTTGGCTCTCACTGCGAGCATCAGGCATGAGCGAACACTGTCGCCATCAACAATGACGGTGCAAGCGCCACACACACCGTGCTCGCAGCCGACGTGCGTGCCTGTCAGCCCAAGGGTGTGGCGGAGGAAATCGGACAACAACAGGCGCGGCTCGACCTGACGCTCGCATACCTCACCGTTGATCACCATCCAGACGGGCTTCAGAGGGATTTCCGCTTCGCTCATACCTTGACTCCTGCGGCGCGTTGCCACGCCGTGCGCAAAGTGCGCTCCATTAACACGCCCGCGAGATGCCGGCGAAACTCCGGCGACGCGTGCAGGTCAGCATTCGGTTCGAGCGTTTGGCAAGCCGCCCGGACCGCATCGGCCACAACGCCATCGGACAGTGATTTCCCCACCAGAGCGGCCTCGGCTTCCGGCCGACGCAGTGGTGTATCGCCGACACCCATCATGGCCACACGTGCTTCCCTGATGGTGCCGTCGTGCACGTCGAGCAAGACACCGACAGCGGCCAAGGCGAAGTCCCCGGCGCGGCGTGCGAACTCCTGAAAGCACCAGCCCATGCCAGCCGGCAATCCCGGCAGTTCCACTCGCACGACGATCTCGTCATCGCCCAGTGCACTGGTAAGCGGCGCCACGAAAAACTCATCGGCAGGGATCTGCCGCTCTCCACGGACAGAGCGCGCGACGATCTGGGCATCCAGCAGACGCGTGAGCATTGGAAGCTCGGCAGCCGGATCAGCATGCGACAGGCTGCCGCCGATGGTGCCCCGGTTGCGGATCGCCAGATGGGCAACGTTCACCATCGTTTCCGGAATCACCGGGAAGCGGCTCGCGACCAGCTCCGAGGTCTCTAGGATCCGGTGGCGCGTCAGGGCACCGATCGTCAACCCACCGTCGGTGCGTTCGCGGACATACTCCAGCTCCAGCAGCCGGCTGATGTCGATGATCAGGGCCGGACGCACCACGCGGAAGTTCAGCATCGGCGTCAGGCTCTGGCCACCGGCCATCAACTTGGCGTCCCCAGCGTTGGCTGCGAGGACTTCAATCGCTTCATCGATCGAGTCAGGACAGCAGTAATCGAATGGCGCGGGTTTCATCGGCTTCTCCGTCAACGCCCTTGGAATTTCGGCTCACGCTTCTCGGCAAACGCAGCGCGGCCTTCGCGGTAGTCATCACTACCCGCTGCGGCAGCGATCAGCGCTTCCGAGCGCGCCAGATCCAGGACTCCCGTCCCCATTGCCATGCCGTTGAGCAAGTACTTTGCCCCCCCCATGCTGAGTGGTGCATTGCCGGCAAGCGAAGTAGCGAAGGCACGAGCCTCGGCCATCGGGTCGCCGTCTGCAGGACGGCGCTTCGCGCCGAAGATCCGCTCCCAGATGGACGTGGATGTTCCATCTTTCTCCGCGGCGGATCCGGCGACCTGATCGACAAAGCCAATCCGCAAAGCGTGGGCGGCATCGAATCGTTGTGCGCCGTAGAGAATCCGCTTGGCCTGTGGCAGCCCGACCAGCGACAGCAGCTTGCGTGTGCCTTTGACACCGTAGATGATCGACAGGCGCGCGGCGGGAATGCCGAACATCGCGTCGTAGGCCGCAAAGCGGAAGTCGCACGACATGGCCAGGTGCGCGCCACCACCGAGGCAGTAGCCCCGCAGGACCGCTATCGTGGGCTTCGAGATCTTCGCGATCGCATCGCAGCAGGCGTCCACCGCAACCTCGTAGGCGGTGGCCTGGGCCACGTCGGCCCTGACCTTCTCGAACTCAGGAATATCGGCTCCCGCGCAGAAGTCCTTGCCCGCGCCGGTGAGAATTACCGCGCGCACGTCCGGGTTCCGGTCGAGAGCCGCCATGATTGATGGCAGGGCAAGCCACATTGCGTAGGTCATGGCATTGCGACTGTTTGGCCGGTTCAAGGTGACGACGGCAACTTGGTCCGAGATCCAAACCTTGATTTTCTCGGACATTAGGACGTCCATCACTTCGGCCTGGTATCCCGCAGCTGACGGCTGGACCGCAGCCGGCGGCACCAGATGGGGAGCGTGTGCAGCTGGCGCCGATGGAGCGAAGTCTGCTTGCGCAGCCAGTGCCGCCGCCGGCATGGCCACAGCCGGCGCATTTACCACCACAGGCTCCTCGGTCACTGGCATCATCAACGCCTCGACATCAAACGCTGCGCCATTTACCGCCGGCGCGGCTGTCGCGGCCAACCCGTCCACCTGCTTTTCAAACAGCGCAAAGAAATCGTCGGCAGACTTTCGTGCAGCGGCGTCGATCATGCGGGAACCGAGCTGAGCAAGCTTTCCGCCCACGTTTGCCTTCACGCCATAGCGAAGAAGCGTGACGGTCGGTTCGAGCGCGTCAAGCGACACTTCGATGTCCGCCCGCGCGAATCCAGCGGCGCCGCCTGAACCCTCTCCGGTCAACGTATAACTTTTCGGTGCGGTGATGTTGGACAAGGTGACCTTGCCGGCAAAGCGCGCCTTGATGGGGCCGACTTTGGAGACGACCGTCGCCGTGAACTCGTTGTCTGCGGTTCTCTCCAGCGATTCGCATCCAGGAATACTGGCCTGTAGTACGGACGGATCGTTCAATGCGTCCCATACCAACTCGCGCGAGGCCTGTAGCCGCGCTTCGCCTGCCATTTCCATCTTTCTGTCCCTCCAGTTTGCTGCCTGTTCTGTTTCGGTGGTCGAGGATGTCAGCCGACCAACGGTTGCAAGACCGCCCTGACTCGTTCGGGAATGGGTACCGGCCGGTTGCTGGCCCGCTGCACATAGACATGCACGAACTGGCCAACCGCCGAGGCGATCTCCGAATCGTTGCGAAACAGCGCAATCTCGTACCGAACGCTACTGTTGCCGAGATGCACCACCTTCAGCCCAACGTTCACGGTGTCGGGGAACCCCATCGACGAGAAGAACGTGCAACGCGTCTCGATGACGAGCCCGACAATCTCACTGCTTTCAATGTCGAGCGCGTCCTGCTCGATCAAGTGGCGATTGACGGCGCTGTCGAAGAATGCGTAATAGACGGCGTTGTTGACATGCCCATACGAGTCGTTGTCGCCCCAGCGGGTCGGCATGGCGGTGAAGTGCCGGTATGCCTCGCGGCGCGTTGGTGCAGCTTTCTCGCTCATAGCGCCTCCTGGTATAGGGACACCGCGTCTTCAAGACAGATTTCCCGCGGGTTGTTCACCAGCAAGCGTGTCTGCTTCATGGCATCTTCGGCCAGTAGTTGAATATCTTTGGCCTCGATGCCGACATCTCGTAAGCGTGTCGGCAGGCCCAGTTGTCCCGCCAGATCGCCCAGATACGTCGCGAGCGCGGCTGCCATTTGCTCTTCGTTCCCCGAAACCCCCGGTAAAACGATCCCCGACAACTCCGCATACAGAGGTGCCGCAGCGACGCAATTGAAGCGAATAACCGGTGCCAGGACCAGCGAATTCGACAAGCCGTGCGGCACGTGGAAGCGCGCGCCAACCGGATACGCCAGTGCATGCACCGCAGCGACGGGCGAATTCGCGAACGCCATGCCGGCCAAGCATGCACCAGTCAGCATATTCTCGCGCGCCGATAGATCTGTGCCTTCACGGCAGGCTTGATGGATCGAGCCTGACAGCAACCGCAGCGCCTCACGCGCCAGGCAGTCGGAGATCGGATTCTTCAGCCGCTTGCTGGTGTAAGCCTCGACCGCGTGAACCATCGCGTCGATGCCTGTGGCCGCGGTGACATGCGCGGGCAGGCCCAGCGTCAGCTCGGCGTCGAGCAGCGCCACGTCGGGTAGCAGGAGCGGCGAAACTACGCCTTTCTTCTCTCCGACACCAGTAGTCACGATCGAGATCGGCGTCACCTCCGAGCCCGTACCAGCGGTCGTGGGAACGAGGATCAACGGGAGGCGGGGACCTTTCGCCTGGCCGACCCCATAGGCTTGCGCCAACGGCTCGCCACTGCGCGCGAGCAGCGCAGCGAGCTTGGCCGCATCCATCGAGCTGCCTCCCCCAAAGCCAATGATGCAGTCCGCGGCACTTGCCCGCGCCGCCGCAACCGCGGCAAGAATCACGCTCTCTGCCGGATCCGCTTGGACCTCAGAGAAGACCGTGGTCCGTAAGCCTTGACGCGCAAATCCTTGCAGCGTGGCATCGAGCATGCCAGCCTCGATCAGACCCGCATCGGTGACGAATAGCACACTACGGCAACCCATTGCGCCCACGCGCTCGTGCAGTTTGGATGCCCCTCCACGTTCAACCACCATCGAACGAGTGCTATGAAATTCAAAGTTTTTCATCGCAAGAATCGTATGCCTTAGTAACTTGCATTATTAGACTATTGTGGGCGTGGCGCAAGGAAAATTTCGCTGTTCACGGGCAAGAATCCTGCACGGCTAGCTTGCATTGTTGACCGATCACATCACCCGCAACCGGGTGTAGCCGGTCCGGCGCCCAAACACAGGCGCCCGCAAATTGCATACACGCCACACGCGCCATGCGGGCCACGGCCCCATGCTATAAATGCGGAGCGTTATCCACACCTTTGCCGCCGCTGCGCTGCCACCACGACTCAACCTCGCCGACGATTCCGTTGCGAAATGTCAGCACGCAGATCACAAAAATTAGCCCGATCACCATGGATACCGACTCGCCGAGCGAACCGAACCACGCGATGCCTGTTGTCGACGCCAGAAAGTCGCCGATGTCGCCGAGCTTGTTCTCCAGTGCCACGATCACAAAGGCGCCGACGATCGGGCCAGTCAGCGTGCCGAGCCCGCCCACTAGCGTCATCAGAATCACGGTACCGGACATCGACCAATGCACGTCAGTCAGGGTCTCGAAGCCAAGCACCAGCGCCTTGATTGCGCCTGCCAGGCCGGAGAGCGCGGCGGAAAGGACAAAGGCTGTCAACTTGAAGCGAGCGGTATCGTAGCCCAGTGAAATCGCGCGCGGCTCGTTCTCCTTGATCGCCTTGAGAATCTGGCCGAAGGGAGAATGCACGATACGTGCGATCAAGCCGAACGCTGCGATGACGACCACTAGCACAACGTAGTACAGCGTCGTGTCGTCGGCAAGGGGAAGCAGGCCGAACAGCTTCCCGCGGGGAATGCCCTGCAGTCCATCCTCGCCGCCCGTGAGCGGCGTCTGCAGACAAAAGAAGAACAGCATCTGGGCAAGTGCCAGCGTGATCATCGCGAAGTAGATGCCTTGGCGGCGAATCGCAAGCGCGCCGACCAAGTACCCGATGCCTGCGCCGGCGCCGACACCGAGAAGCAGTCCGACCTCAGGTGTGACGCCCCACATCTTCATGGCATGGCCGGCGGCATAGCCTGCCGCACCGAAGAAGGCGGCGTGCCCGAAGGACAACAGCCCGGTGTAACCGATCAACAGGTTGAAGGCACACGCGAACAACGCGAAGCAGAGCACCTTCATCACGAATACTGGATATGCGCCGAGAAACGGGGCCATCACCAGCACCACGCACATGATGCTATACAACAGGAGCGACATTTTCCCGCTCGGCACCCAGGACAGGCGCTGGCGGCCTGCCTTTACCTCGATTGCAGTCTGACCGCTCATCATTTCTCCCTTCCAAACAGCCCTGCCGGACGTAGCATCAACACGATGACCATGACGAAGAAGACGACGGTAGACGACGCCTCCGGATAGAATATCTTGGTAAGGCCTTCCACAACGCCCAGGCTTAGGCCGGTGACGATCGAACCGAATATCGATCCCATCCCGCCGATGACGACCACGGCGAAGACCACGATGATGAGGTTCTGGCCCATCAAGGGAGAGACCTGCATCACAGGCGCGGCGAGCACGCCCGCGAACGCTGCCAGGGCCACACCGAAGCCATAGGTCAGCGTCACCATCCGCGGCACATTGACCCCGAAGGACTCTACGATCTTCGGATTCTCGGTGCCGGCACGCAGATAGGCCCCGAGCTTCGTCTTCTCAATGAGATACCAAGTCGCCATACACACGCCAAGCGAAGCCGCCACCACCCAGGCGCGATAGTTCGGCAAGATCATGAAGCCGACGTCTGTTGCCCCCGTCAGTGACTCTGGGGCCGAGTACGGCAAGCCGGAGACGCCAAAGCGCGACCGAAACACCCCCTCGATCACCAGCGTAATGCCAAGGGTCAGCAGCAGACCGTAGATATGATCGAGCTTGTAGATCCAGCGGAGCATGGTCTTTTCAATGAAGACGCCCAGTGTGGCGGCCACCAGCGGCGACAGCACCAACATGGCCCAATAGTTGAGCCCCAGATATTCCATGCCCATCCACGCCAGTACGGCACCGAACATGAACAGCGCGCCGTGCGCAAAGTTGATCACGTTAAGCAGGCCAAAGATCACGGCCAGGCCCAGACTGAGCATGGCGTAGAAGGCGCCGTTGACCAGTCCGAGCAGCAACTGCGACAGCATGGCGGACAAAGGAATGCCAAAGATTTCAGTCATCATGATTCCTCAGACGCCGAGCAATTCATGCAGCTTGGGCAACTTTGCCTCAAGCTCCGTCGAGCGGAACTGCTCGACAATGCCGCCGTGCTCCATCACATAGAACTGGTCCGCCAGCGGAGCGGCAAAGCGGAAGTTCTGCTCGACCATCACCACCGTGTAGCCCTTCTGTTTGAGCGTCAGAATCATGCGGGCCAAGGCCTGCACGATCACCGGCGCTAGTCCTTCCGAAATCTCGTCGAGCAGGAGCAGGTTGGCGCCGGTACGCAGGATGCGCCCAACCGCCAGCATCTGCTGCTCGCCGCCCGACAGGCGCGTCCCCTGGCTATTCCGCCGCTCCTTCAGGTTCGGGAACATGTCGTATATCTCGTGCTTATCCATGCCCCTTGTGCTGGATTTCAGATGCGGGGGCAGCAGCAGGTTTTCTTCGCAGGAGAGACTAGAGAAGATGCCGCGTTCCTCCGGGCAGTAACCGATGCCATGGTGCGCGATCTTGTGCGTCGGCAGGTGGATGGTTTCGTTGCCATTGACTTTGATCGATCCCTTGCGCAAGCCGGTCAGTCCCATGATCGCCCGTAGCGTGGTGGTCCGGCCGGCGCCATTGCGACCCAGCAACGTGACCACCTCACCCGGGTTCACTGCCAGGTCCACGCCATGGAGTATGTGCGACTCCCCGTACCATGCGTGCAGGCCTTTAATCTCGAGCGCGGGAGGGCTCGTGGTGACCTTCGCGCTTCTGGTGTTATTTCCATTGTCCATTTTGATATCCCGCATGCTCAATGTGCGCCCTGCAATTCCGCATCCGACTTCCCCATGTAGGCCTCCATCACGCGCGGATCTTTCGATATCTCCGCGTAGGGACCCTCGGCCAGGATCGCGCCACGCTGCAACACCGTGATCTTGTCCGCGATGGACGAGACGACGTTCATGTTGTGCTCCACCATCAGCACCGTGCGCCCCGCAGCAACCTTCTTGATTAGCTGCGTCACGCGGTCGACGTCCTCGTGCCCCATGCCCTGCGTCGGCTCGTCCAGCAGCATCAACTGCGGCTCCATCGCCAGCGTGGTGGCAATCTCCAGCGCGCGCTTGCGGCCATACGCAAGGTTGACGGTCAATGTGTCGGAAAAATCGGCAAGTCCAACCTCGTCCAGCAGTTCCATGGCGCGCTCTCTGAGCGCATCGAGCGACGAGGCGGGCCTCCAGAAATGAAATGCGGTGCCGAGCGCGCGCTGCAGCCCGATGCGCACGTTTTCCATCACCGTGAGATGCGGAAATACCGCAGATATCTGGAATGACCGGATCACGCCGCGTCTGGCAACCTGCGCTGGCGGCTCGCGTGTGATATCGACGCCGTTAAAAAGGATTGTTCCGGCCGTGGGTTCCAGGAATTTCGTCAGCAAATTGAAGCAGGTAGTTTTCCCGGCGCCGTTGGGGCCGATCAAGGCATGAATGGCGCCCTGCTGCACGTCGAAACTGACATCATTGACTGCGCTGAAGCCTTTGAAGGCTTTGCTCAGATTTCTTACCACCAAGATTGAGGATGACATTGCAGACCATCTATGGTTGGGGTGCGCCAAATGCCGCCGGCTTGCAAACGCAGCAACCGGCGGCTACGATCCGCGGCACAGCCTGTGCCGCCCCTCGCTGAATGTTTGGCGACGTCTGTTACTTTCGGACCAGCGGGCACTTGCTTTCCGCCAGAGGGCGAAAGGCCACCTCGGCAGGGATCGTCTTCTTCAGGTTCATGTAGTCCCACGGATACTTGGACTCGGACGGTTTCTTCACCTGGTAGACGTACATGTCATGCACCATTCTTCCGTCCGCGCGGATACGGCCGTTGGTGGCAAAGAAATCGTTAATCGGCATTTCCCGCATCTTGGCCATGACGGCGCCTGCTTCGTCGGTGCCAGCGGCTTGGATTGCCTTCAGATAGTGCATGGTCGACGAGTAGTCCCCCGCATCGCCCATATGCGGCATCCGGTTCATCTTTTCGTAGAACCGCTTCGACCACGCACGCGTGGCCTCATTGCGATCCCAATAGAACGCAGTCGTGAGAACCAGTCCTTGAGCCTGTTTCAAGCCCAGTGCGTGGATGTCCGTGTCCCAGACAAGTAAGCCTGCGACCGTTTGTTTTCCATTGGTCAGGCCGAATTCCGATGCAGCTTTCATGGCATTGACGAAGCCTTTCCCGGAGCCGGCCATCGCAACCACCTTTGCCTTGGAGGCCTGCGCCTGCAGAAGAAACGACGAGTGGTCGCTCGACTCCACCGGGTAGCGAATTGCACCAATGACACTGCCGCCATCAGTCTTCACGACCTGGATGGCATCGGCTTCCAGCGAATGCCCGAACGCATAGTCGGCCGTGAGGAAGTACCAGGTATCGAGCTTCTGATCGATCAGCGCTTTGGCGGTGCCAGTCGCCAACGCATAGGTGTCATAGGCGTAATGGATACTGTTGGGTGTACACGCCTCTCCAGTGAGCCGCGACGACCCAGAGCCATTCACAATCGCGATGCGATTCTTCTCTTTCGCGACGTTGACGACCGAGAGGGCGACAGCCGAATTGATCAGATTGGCGACCATGTCCATGCCCCGGGTATCGAACCACTCGCGTGCCCGCGTGGCGGCAACATCGGGCTTGTTCTGGTGATCGGCCACGACCACCTCGATCGGCTTGCCGAGCACTTTCCCGCCGAAGTCCTGTACCGCCATCTTGATTGCCGTTACCGAGCCCTCCCCAGATTCGTGCGAAAACTGCCCGGACATGTCGGTCAGCACGCCTATCCGCACCGCATCGTCCGACACCTTTGCCTGCGCCCGGGCGTGGCTCGGTAATCCTGCCGCCAATGTAAGCAGCGCCGCCAGTGAAACTGCAACTCCGGTCTTGGTCATCTCCATCTCCTATCGCTGAAATCTTTCAATGCAACCGTTGAGACCCAACCCAACGCCTGACAGACTCTGTTTATTCGGCGTAGAATAGATTTTGCAGTACAGTTATGCAAGTAATGTTTTCCCTAGAATGCAGCGTGGCAACCGTAGTTACCGGCGATGCCAGGAGAGGCAAAGAGGAGAAGAATGGCCGCTTGCCCTGCGGCTGCGACGTGCGCGTGCCGCGCGGCTTGCCGAGGCGACGCCGGCGCATGCGCAATGGACAGCTACACGCGGGCGACAGCCGTTATTTAGCTTGGAGAGGAGGCGGCCGTGGAGACCATGGCTCTGCCAAAGGGCGGGGGAGTCTCAAGAACTGCCGAGACAGGGGCACCGGCGCGGACGCATCCGACAGAATCGCGCCGCCTCCGGATCCACCAGGCGAGGAAGACTTGCGCCCTACGCCGCCGCTGCCACAGTATCGTCCAGGTGATAACGCAGCGTGTACGAGACGTCGCGCGGATTGAGTTCCTCGCCGCATTGATCACAGACCACCGATGCGTAGAAATCGTGATCACAGTTGCTGTGGCGCAAAGTCAGGGGCGGCTTGCCTCCCGACAGCCACTTGTCGCCCCAGCGCATCATCACCAGCATCGAACCGTATAGGTCCAAGCCCATCTCGGTCATGATGTACTCGAAGCGAGGCGGGCGCTCCTGGTACTGCCGCTTGATGACGACTCCCTCCTCCGTCAGCCGCTGCAGCCTGTCCGCAAGGATGTTAGTCGCGATACCCAGGCGGGCCTGAAATTCGTCAAATCGCCGGACACCGTAGAAGAACTCGCGGATTACCAAGAACGACCATCGGTCCCCGATAATCTGCAGCGTACGGGCAACGGAGCAAGGCCGCACGCGCTCGAGCACCGTGGGATCGGATGCGCGTCGCGAACGCTTTCTGGTCTCCGTCCGCATCTCACTACCGGCACCAGGCCCGTCCCGATAACGCACGCGACGCGGATCAATGGGCTCATTGCAGTGGGAACAGGCGATGCGCGGCGAGCAGGCCGCGCCGCAGGACTTATGGAATAGCTGCAAGGGGGGCGGCTTGCCGCTAGCAAGCCATTTGTCGCCGAAAGCGAGTAGCGACAGCATGGTGGGGTAAAGGTCGCGGCCTTTGTCGGAGAAGCGGTACTCATGCCGTCCGCCTACCGGCATCTTGTTCAGAATTCCGAGCTCGGTCAGTTTCGTGAGGCGCTGAACGAGCGTAGTACGAGGAACCTGCAGCAGAGCCTGGAACTGCTCGAATCTGCGAACCCCAAAGAAACACTCCCTAAGCACCAGGAAGCCCCAAGCATCCGAGAGTATCTCCACCGTTCGCGCTACCGAAGAGTAGCGCTCGATGGAAGCAAACTTCTCGTCACCAGCTTGATGCTCGGCGCGCGCCACGACGGACTTTGACAATCCCATATCTATTCTCGCTCAATGCTGTTGCCGTGGGCCTGTATGCAGCAAAAGCCGGGGCGGTCCGCTGCTTGCCTACCTTTACACACGTGCCTAGGTGACCGGCCCTTCGCCTATGACCTCGTCCCGTTCGCTATGGCTGCAGGGCGGACCCCTGAATTATAGTTCACTTTTGCAAGCTGCTTGTTGGAGGGGTTGCCCAGCGACGGAAGGCACGGCCTCGGATCCCCCGATTCCGACCGCAGAGACACCGTGACGGTGTCATCATGAACAGAGAGCGTGCAAACGTTGAGGCCCCCAAGGGAGGGCCGCTCAAGCATCTGGGCGCCTCGCCGGCTCCGTGTGGACTACGCTGATCGGTATCGCGACGGAGGGAGCAAACCATGCGGTTGATCATCGAAGCCGGGTTGGCCGACGAGGGCAGCGACACTGGCCATGACGTTGACGGAGTTTTGGCCGTGATTGAGCGCCGTGACTGTAGTCTTGCGCAACTGGGCCTGAACCTCGCGGAGGGGCGGTCGAACTGGCCAAGGTGCAGGAGACTGGGGCAGCTTCGCGATGTCACGCTCGATGTCAGCGTCCAGTTGTGTTCCAAGAGTGCGAATCCGGCCCCGGGTGCCGCTGAACGAAATACCCTTGTCCAGCGGCAGCACTTCCTGGAGCCCACAACCTTTTGCACGCTCTCGTCCACGATTCGCCACGCCTCTGACTAGCCGCTGAGGTTCCGGCAAGCCGGCCAGATCTACATTGCGCATGCTTACTTCGCTGGGCTGAAGCTATCTATGGTTGGGCGTCCGACAATGGTGCCGGACGCCTGCGAATCCATTCGGCGAAGGCTTCGTCCTCGATGCGGTATTCGCCAACGGCCAGGCGCGTCACGATATTGTCGGCCTGCAGGCGCCGCAGGGCATGGCCTGCCGTGTTTCGAGTGGCGGGCTTGCCGAGCATCACACTGAGTTTCTCCAGACCGGCGCTGGAATGCAAGTCCGACTCGCCGCGAGCCAGTAGGTACAGCACCGCCTGGTCAGCCGGCTTGAGCTGGCTCCACTGTGTGAGGGAATGTTCGTCGGAGAATACTGATGCTTTTGTGTAGGCCAGCGCTGCGACATCGCCTTGCGGTTGATAGAGCATGTACCGCTCGATGAACCGCTTGAAGAACTCAGGGGTTCGATGTAGCTGGTCGAACGCACGCTTGCCCTGCTCCAGGGTCAGTTTCTGGCGGGCCATGCTGTTCAGCAGCTTGACCGTGAAGGCGACAAATTCGTCGCCAAGCAAGGGGAACGGCTCGAGCGGTGCCCAATTGAAGAATGGCTCCGATGCCCGGGCAAACATTCCGCGCAAGGTGGTTTCCGAACTGCCCGCGAAGATGACCTTGAGGCGGTCCTTGCGAATATCGAGTGCCGCGCGTAGTGCATGGGCAAAATCACTGTGGTCCACGCCCGCTAGGACCTGCGCTTCGTCGATGACCAGCAACAGCGGCTTCTTTTTGCGGTCGAGTTGCCTGAGTACCTCGTGCAGGGCCGCAGTACGATCCATTCCCGCCTTACCCAGCTCAGCCTCCAATGAGCCCTCTACGCCACCTGGGATCTTTGCGGTGGCTTTCACCTTCTTGACTGGTGCACGAAGCTTCGACAGGAGCACTGCGGCCCCTTTGGGCTCAAGGGCTTCGGTGAGCGCTGCGACGAGCGCGGTCTCCGGCGAATTACGGTTGTCCCAGAGGTTCGTGTACGCCGTCAGATAGCCGCGCTCCACCGCCGCCGGCATCAGGTCTCGACGGAGGAACTCAGTCTTGCCCATCCGCCGGCGCGCGAACAGGCCGCGGGCTGCGGAGAGCTTCAAATCGAACACATGCAGATACGCGTTGGCCAGCTCTGGGCGCGCAAAGTGCCAAGGGTCCGCCACTGTTGCATCATCTTTTCTCATGGATTGTGAGAATTCTCAAAAATCGTGAGAATGGATGATACAAGGCAGCCTCCCTTCCGTAAAGGAGGCGGGCTTGATCCGGCGGGCGGCGGCGCGAGCAGCAAGGTCAAAATCGTCCTGCAGCCAGCCCCTGAGCGTGCGGGCCAGTGATCGTACAGCCTTGTCCTTCTGGTTCAGCGGATAGTCGCCAGCGCCCAGACCTAATTCGCGGCAGGCCTGCTGAAAGCGTCGCGCCGCTGCCTTGAGGCCAACCACACGGCCTCTCTCCCCGGGTTGCAAGACGACCTTTCCCGCTACTAGGTCTGCCCGCAACTGCTCGGCCAGGCTACGGCAGCTGGGTCGCTGGTAGAAGATGTGTCAGCGAGGCGGTCATGTCCAGTCACTGCTGTTCCAGATTGAATATGGATGCCGGCCTGCTGTAGTCGATCTCCTGCACTGGGCTCGAGAACGCCGTATCGTTGGCGGCCACCATCTCGTCAACGTTCGTCCCGGGTTCTGGCAGTGGAGATCGCCTTCCCCTGCTTCGCCTCTCCGCCATACCCCTCTTTGCCTTCGGCCGCCCGACGATATGCCACTGCTCCTCGATGGCTTCGAAGAGCGAGGCTTCTGTCACGTACGATCGTCCTTGCGACTTCAGGTGCTTCAGTGCGCTACGTTGCTCCCACATCGCGACTCTGCTGCGTCGAAGGTCGGCAAAGGTCGCCTCCGTGTAGTGCTTGCCATCCACGCTGACGAAGATCCGCGACAAGTCCTCCGGATGGAACCTGACGATGCCCCTTCGCTTCACTGCTCGCCAAGGTGCAAAGATCGGATGCTAGTAGCGAAGATAGAAGACCGTCGATCCGTCGGCCTGGATGATCCTTTGCTTCATTGGCAGAAATCGAATCAGGAACCGCAATGCGTCGGCGGGTGATTTGGGAAAAAGACGGCGGTGGTGCGGCGCCGGCGAGCTGCGCCCACATCGAGTATGGGGTGGCGCCCTGAAGCCCTCGATGGGAGGCATGATGATAGGTCTGGCCGATCTCCTGCATCAGCCACTGCTCGAAATCGCGAATCGTCAATGCCGCCTCAGCTTCGGGCTTTCGCTCTTTGCGCGCCTTTGGAGAGGATCCCGTTGAGCCCGGCAGGCTGTGAACGCGCTCCATGATGGTTCTGTTCAAGCGCGCTATGTGCCCACCGAAATAGGGACGCCCCGCCGGGCGGTACATCAGTTCCACACCGTGCTGGTTGCAGCCTGACCGGAGCGCCCTGCCCTCGAACTCGGCGGCATTATCAAGATGGAGCACCTTGGGTATGCCGTGCATTGGCCAGTCCAAGCTCGCAGGCTGGAAAGCCACTCCTCCCTTGGCAATACCACGCGCGTCAGCAGCAGCGCGACGGTCGCCGCATTCGGCCTGCCCATGCCGAAATACAGCCCGACAACCGAGCGGGTGGCGACATCCACTGCCAGGGTGAGCCAGGGCCGCCCTATCGGCCGCCGATACACTTCATCGACCAAGATGACGTCGGCCAACGTGTCGTCGGCCTGCACGATGTCCAATGGATGGCGAGCATTGAAGTGTCCAGGCGGGACCGATGCCGCAGGGAGCGCCGCGAGCTCCAGCGCTGCCTGGTCCCGACAGTCAGCCCATCGCCGTGCGACGGTCGACCGGCCCGGAGCGGCAACGCGTGCCGCGGCACATCTCTTCTCTACTTCGGTCGTGATTGCTTTCAGCGCGTGAGGCAGATGGCGCTGTACGGAACGATCATCGTCGACCTGGAGCGACGTGAGCCGATCGAAGTGTTCGCCGGCAGGGAAAAAACTGCGGTGGCCGCATGGATGCGTGCGCACCCATCGATCGAGATCGTCGCCAGGGACCGGGCCGGGGCCTACTCCGAGGCGGTCGACATTGCGCTGCCAGCAGCCAGGCAAGTCTCCGATCGCTGGCATCTGCTGTGCAACCCGCGCGACAACGTCGAGAGGGGGCTCCTTCCCGCAGGGACAGAGTTCACCGTTCCCTCTATCAATGAACTGAGCTACCCGGGCGAGTGGACGCATATAGCATTGCCTGTGAGACAGCGCATCGGAAGGATGTTTCGCAAGGAAGTAGATGGCAGACTACGGACAACATTTGCCTCGGGTTTCGCCCGAATTCAAGTTACGGCAGGGAAGAACGAACTTGGACAAACCATCTACAAGACGTTCACGGCTTGATCTAGGGCCGAGGCCCTGCGGGATGTCGGGATCGAAGACCTGCGGATCCAAGGCCGTTTACGCCGCGGCAGGCTCGCCCACGATCGGCGCAGCAGCAGTCGAGTCAGCCGCTCGCAATCGCGGCGCAGTTCATGCGATCCGGCTTCTGCCATCGCGCCGAACGTCGATACCGCGCAGGGCCGCCGCCCTACCCTGCCAGCTGCTGACGGTTTGCACTGGCAGCCGCCGTACTCGACGGCACGAGGACGGAACTCCGGCGCATGACAATCCGCCGGATCAGCAGAAACTCGCCGCCTGACAATCGGCCGCGATCAGCCCTAGTACACCAGATTTGACAATATCTCAAATCGGTTCACCTAAACTATCTGTGCCGGGTGCTAAGGCGAAACGAGTCCGAATCATCTTGGAAATTCGAGGCACGACACCTCGAGCAGTGAGCCCAGTCAATGTTTGGAGGCCCGACGGCCGAGTTACTCACTTGTCACACAATCGACTTTGACGCGAGGTAATAGCGCTCCCTACCTCGCGGCAGATGCTATGCAGGGTCTTTGTACTAATTATCGGCATAGCATTCTGCTTGACATTTTGGGTCTGTTAAATGTGGCAGGTGATGTTTTCTGTGTAGTTTCAAAGACTTAGCGGATGAATGTGGTGTCCCGCATGCGTCACCAAGCTGGCTTGGCAATGGGATAAGCGATGAGGACCCAGCGGAATGATTCTTGCGCTGGGTATGTTGCCAGGGAGCCGCCCTATTCCCTTGCACCGATCCCAGCAAATCCCTGGAAGCCACAGAGCAGCGACGCTGAGTCAGAATCATGCGGGGCAGCGACGGGCGGCCGATGCTCTGGTACCACTAGGCAAGGAGAGGGGTTTCGCTACCTGTGCTGGCAGTGCATGCAGACTCGGCCCGGCTCGAAGCCGCACTCGCCCCGTTCGCCAAGACCGGTGCCAGCGGTGGCGTGGTGCGCGGCGAGTGGGTTGCGGACCCCGAGAACCCGACCGAGTCCCTGGTACGTCTTGCGCAGACGCGTTCCGTCGGCGGCCAGGGAGCTGCATAAACTTAACCGCCGAGGAATTGAACTGCCCGCTAGCGTCAAAGACCCGCCCCGCCTGTCGGTCCTGGGCTCATACAGTCCGAGCGTGGGGCACTTGTGGCGGCATCCCGTCAGGGTCAGGCTATCCGGCTCTTCACATTCTGCACGGCCAACTGCTTGCCACGCGCGTGCGTGGCTTGAAGCAGGTCGAGATCGGATGCGTCGCTTCGACATGCGCTAGGGTCGACTCAGTGGGGAGAACACGCAATGACAGCCCAAATCCCTTAGGTGAATCTTGCTGATGTCCAGCAGGATACCAGTTGCCGCAAGCGCACAACGGACCTCACCTTTGCCTAATCGCTAGCTAGGCGGGCAGTTCTGCCCACCAAAGGTGAGGTTGTTTGTGCAAACGGCATTGCCAGCCCGCCGAACTCGCAAGCCTGTGCGTCACTTCACTTCTTCCGCGATGTCTCGCTGCGGTTCGAGGATTGCGCCGTGGTCGCAGTGGGCACCGGGGAGATGAAGCGCCAGCACTACGCTGGCGTTAGTGGATACAGTTGGTGCCCTTCCGGCCGTGCCTGCGCAAGCGCCGCGACGTGGGACGGTCAGTTTTCTTCCAGACCGGCGAGCAGCGGTTCCCAGACATTCTTCTTCCTGGGTGGCACCTTGCGCGCTCAAGACTACCCGCAAGTTCGTAAGATTGGCGGGTCTCAACTCCGTGGCGACTTGCTCCCCAAAGGCTTCTATTCAAGCGGGAATGCATTGTGCCAAACGCGCCAACTGCGTATCCGGCCTGGATGCAGACGGGGACGCCACATGTCGCTTCAGCGGCCCGATCCGCAGTGCACGGCCCACACCATCCTTTCTGGCGGCTTTGCCGCACCCCACTTGGCCTCTTCGGTGACATTCAAGGCGCGAAGGATTGAAGCCCCAACTTTGCGCCGGAGGAGAACTAGCGGCCGTTAGTGGCGCTCACCAGGGGGAGCAAACGCAGCGCTCGGCAAGAATACGCCAAGCGAACAGGTGCACGGAGAAAGCACGGCACGGTAACCCGACGCCAGATACGACAGGTAGACACACGCGCGGACGGCGCGAGGAGGTGGCAGTGGCCGCAAATCTAACGTGGCCCAGCGGAAGCTTTCTGACGATGCGCGGCAGATGAAGTACGTGCCCGGGCGCAAGAGCGACGTGCAGGATTGCCAGTGGTTGCAGAAGCTCATGAGCCTGGGGTTGCAGCGCGCGGCCTGGCGCCCCGACGGCGAAGTCTGCGTAGTGCGGGCGGTGGCCCGTCAGCGCGACGTGTTGATCACCGAGCAGGCGAGCTGGGTGCAGCGCATGCAGAAGTCACTGGTGCAGATGAATCTCCAGCTCACCGAGGTGCTCACCGACGTGATGGGGCAGACCGGCCAGGCGATCATCCGCGCCATCGTGGCCGGCGAGCGCGACCCGAAGGTACTGGCCCGGCACCGCCACAGCCGCATCAAGGCCAGCGCCGAGGAGATCACCAAGGCGCTGACGGGCAACTGGCGCGAGGAGCACCTGTTCGTCCTGGGCCAGGCGCTGGCCATGTACGACGACATTGCCAGGCATCTGCTCGCGTGCGAGGCGAAGCTGCGCGCGCTGCTGGCCGAGCGCGGCGCGCGTCGCGTCGACCTGGGCAAGGCCCCCAAGGCCGGCGCCAAGTCGCGTCTGGAGTTCGACGTGCGCCAGGCGCTGGCGAACTGGGCCGGCGTGGACCTCACGCGCATCAACGGGCTGGGGGTGACGGTGGTGATGAAGCTGCTGTCGGAGATTGGCCCGGACCTGAGCCGCTTCGCCAGCGTCAAGCACTTCTGTTCCTGGCTGGGGCTGTGCCCGGGCACCAAGATCAGCGGCGGCAAGGTGCTGTCCTCGGGCACCAAGCGTTCCGCCAACCGGGTACGCCAGGCGTTGAAGATGGCAGCGATGGCGCTGTCACATAGCGACTCCGCGCTCGGCGCGTTCTACCGTCGCCTGTGCGCCCGCATGGACAAGCCCCGCGCCAATACCGCCACCGCGCACAAGCTCGCGCGGATGGTGTACTTCATGTTGACCCGCGGTGAGGCCTTCGTCGACCAGGGCCAGCAGCGTTACGAGGAACAGCTGCGCCAGCGCAGCATCGCCGCCCTCAAACGCCGCGCCGCCGCACTGGGCTTCCAGATCAATCCCATGAGAACGGCCGCATGACAGTTGCCGTCTCCAGTTTGTTTCTTGATAGGCTCGCCGATCCAACGGGCCCGTTCTGCGAGGTCGACGCCGCAATGGGCCGTCATTGTCGGCCGATGGACAGCATCGTTTCTAGCGAGACACTTCGCGTCGACGCGGCCCGTTGAGGGCACATACCCTCAATCCGGTATGCCACGGCAACGCATGCGGCGGCCGGCTTCCGACATGCCAACTCGGAGAAGTCCATCGGCCGCTCGGTGCCTCAGTTGAGCTAGGTCATCGGCGTGCCGCAGGGGCAGAGTCGCCATCCGCATACGAGAGACGTGTTCCTCGACGATGGCCTGCCAGGACGCTCTCGAGATCACGCCGAGCCCATGGGCAACCGCCGGCATGTCGCGGCAACATGGGGCGGCAGGTCTGGGCCATATTTTTCATTCGGAATTCTGGGGTTCGCGTCGGGCGACAGGCGTATCGGACATGGCGCGCATCAAGCCAGCGGCTTGATCGGTCACCCGAAGCCCTGTGCCCAGCTTGCGGGAGGCCGCGGTAAAGGACTGCCCGGAACTCGGGGTCCCCCGATGCGGCGACAGTCATCGCCGGCTACCACGAAGACCAGTTCCTGGACACTTCTGACGAAGTGAAAGGCCTTGACATGGACGGCCATGTGGCGACCTCCCGCTGGTACGACGCCGATTGGATCGTCGAGGAACAGCAATCACACTATCGGCAATTCTGCGTCGTCCCTTGTGCCTCGCCTACCAGCAGCAGTCTGCTGCCCGCCGCCTTGGGCGGTTAGTTCGATCCGCATCTGCTGCCGTGGCAAGGTATTGCCATGGCCAGCGGATTTGAGCTGGCGTTGCGCCGATTGGCGTAAGGTGGCCAAACGACCGGGTCCCGCACCAGGCGGTATGGCGGTCCCCATAATAGGGTTCGCGTCGAGCCCCCAAGCAAAACGGGTATTGTCCTCGTGCTCCAGAGACGGTCGAGATCGCTGCGCAGGCACAACCACTCGGCGAATAGCAAGCGCTGCCCAAATTGAGGGTTGGCCTTCGCGTGGGGGCGAGACCTAACAGCGTACAAAGCTTGCTCGTAGATGAGGTGCCGCGCCGCTGCGAGTTCGGCCACACGAGTGATCGGTAATGGATATACCCGATGCCGGAATGAGGCCTCGCATTCAAGTTGGCAATCAACGCGTCGGAGCAGTTATCGAGTTGGAACTGGGTGGCCAGTTGCGCGGGCTCGCTGCCGCGCTTGGGGCAGAGGCACGGTCCCGTTGTCACCTTCAGGGCGGCGTGAGCTTGCGGATGCGAGGCGACCGAAGCGCGACTCCACAGACCGCCGATCATCTTTGCTGCGCCGATGGCTGTGGCATGACCGGGTCCTGCGGCTTGAGCAGCCTGGTGCGGACTACCTTGTCATGGTCGTCTCGTCCTTTCGTATGCAGTGGCCAGCGCGCCATCCATACTGAATTCGTGCCAGCGGACCCCGACAAGCAGTCGCCGACCGGTTCGACGGCAGGCCTGTGCCGGCGGCATCGCGCCGCTGAATCGGATCCCGAGTACATAGTATGTACTCGGCGCAGGGTTGCCAGTTAGGGAATAGATGCCCAGCCAGCGCATGCGCGGTTGACTGGGAGTCGTCATAGCAAGGCGTTCCGGCTATACCCCGGCACCGAGTACATACTCGGTGCAGATCAGACGAGGTATGCAAGGGCAGAGTCGGTGGAGCCGAGGCGACAGCGATTGGTCGCGGACCCAGCCGCTCCTTCAACAAACGTCGCCACGGTAGCATGTTGGCCAACGGACACGCGCAATTCCCTTAGCATCCGTGCAGCATGCTACGACGGTTAAGGCATTACCGCGCCGCGTACATAGTATGTACACGCGCGGGGTGCAGCGCCCGACGCAGGTAGGCAAAAAAAAGCCCGCTCTGGGCGGGCTCTTCCTGAATATGACACGGTCAATTTGGCTGGGGATGAAACATCTGGCTGATCATTTCCCTGATCTGCGTCTCTTGCGCCTCGGTCAGGACGCCAGCTTTAATCTTCACCGTGAAGCTGTTAATGTCCTTGGTGATCGAGCCAGCCTGTTCCTTTCCCGAGAAGAACTTGTCAATGCTGCGCCCGCTTGCCGACTCCGTGGTTGCACGACGGGTGGCCAGCGCACCAATCGCCGAGGCCACCTTCCCCTGATCCATGTTTCCTTTAACGACCAGTGGCCAGATCTCCTTGGCGGCCTCGATTCCTTTTTCGCCATGCTTACGGATGGCTCCAACGAGAGCATGTGCTGCGTTCCCACCTAGCAGCCGCGGATGCAGATGGAGGTCATTCAAGATGAAATCAGGCAGCTTGTCGAATGCGAGGAACTGGTAGAGGCCGGTTCTGGAGAGACCTACCGCTTCCGCCATCCGCTTACGGTCGGGAAACTCTTTCTCAGACCGCCGAATAGACTGGCTGACTTCAAAGTCAGACAGGTCATCTCGGCTGATATTCTCGACCAGGGCAAGAATAGCCATGTCGGAGTCGGAACACTCCACAACGACCGACTTGATGGTATCGAGCCCCAGAATTTTATGCGCTCGCCACCGCCGTTCGCCCGCCACAATCTGATAGGCTGACTCAGCGCGACGAACCACGATGGGTTGCATCAACCCAACTTCACGAATTGACTCGGCTAGGTCTCCCAGCTTCGCTTCGTTAAAGACCTTCCGCGGCTGCCATGGGTTCGGGACAACCTCCGCAACCGGCAGTTGGGACGAAGTCCCAGTCGATTCCAGCTCTTGGACTCGGATTTGAGCCACAGCCAATGCCCCCGCCAGACCAGGCGCTGTCTGCGTGCGGTCGGTCCGCTTGACCTCGTCCTCCTTGATCGCAGAAGTCTTTCGGATGCCGGCCGTCTTTGCCAGCAGCTGTTCACGCATATTGCTCATTGCGCGTTCCTCCACTTTTCTTCAAATATTTCGTCCACCCATCGGCAGTAATCGATGAGGGGTTTCCGAATCCGCTGCAGCGACTTGGCCGCGCTGTGGGTACCGCTGACGTCAAATACAGTCGAGAAAGCCAGTGCCCCCGTGCTCATGACCGAACTGGCAGGTACTTCGATCGAATGTAACCAGTTCTCGTAAGCGCTTTCGGCCCATGCGCGGACGATAGGCGCGGATGAGGTACGACCATAGTCGACTTTCGAGAGCAAAAGGGAGACGAAGTCATACTTCTTATCCGCCTCATACTTGATGAAGCTCTTGGAAACATCCGAGAACAGGCGCCAGAAGGACAGCGAACTAATGAAGTCCAAATTCTCGGGCACCATCGGCATAACCATTGCATCTGCCGCTAACAGGGCGTTCAGATTTAGGTACGACAAGGAAGGTGACGTGTCCATCAGGATGTAGTCGTAACGCTTCCGCAGCGGTTCAAGCCCCGACCGCAGCACCGTCCAAAACTTGAAGCCCGGTTTCGTCTTCTGCATTGCTGGAAGATGGAACTCCGCGCCAATCAACTCTGTGTGCGCCGGGATGACGTCAAGGCCATCCCAATAGGTGGACTGAACCCTTTCTTCGAGGCCACCTCCGAATTCTTGATCGTAGATGTATGGCAGTACGGTGTCTTCCGGCGTTACGTCTTTCTCTGCGTATAAGCCGCACAATTCCGACAGCGAGGCCTGCGGATCGAGGTCAATCACAAGCACCTTGCGACCGCGCAACGTTAGCGCTTGCGCGAGACACATCGTTGTTGTTGTCTTGGCCGACCCACCCTTCAGTTGAGCCGTAATGATGATCTTCCCTTTCGGTTCCCGTATTCCAGTAACGAGCGGCGTCTGATAAATATCTGAAACCGTCTGGACCCAAACGCGTGCTTCCGCCAATGTGAAGGTGCGGGTTCGGCCAGTTCCTGCGGCTGTGCCCGCTGGCAATTCACCGCCACCCTTTGTCGCAAGATACTGCACCTGGGAGTGCGAGATGTTGCACATCTCGGCAATCTCGCCTGTCTTGAAGATTGGCGCAGTTTTTCTGGGCCTGGGCGCCAGAATCGTCTCACGCAGCTCACTCGTGAAAATTGTCACCTTCTCTGCAAACTTGCTGATTTGTTCTAGAGGGACGGTCCGGTCTACAGCAGGAAGTTGGCTTATTTTCACCATTCTGAGGTTTTTCCAGAAAAATATATAAACCTCAGAATACAGGAAATACTTGAGATATGCTGCATAAATCGCTGTTTCCTATAGAGCGCCGCCTATAAAACGACAATCCATGAAGCTCGGCGTACCCTAAGTCCCGGAAACGCAGTAATGTGGAACACGAGTTCGTCAGGAACTCGCACAAACAACCTCACCTTCAATGGGCAGGAGAAGCACTCGTGGGGGCTGCGTGCCTAGAGAATAGGCAAAGGTGAGCACTGTTGTGCGGATGCGGCAGTTGTTAACCTGTTAATTTGCACAAATAACCTCACTTTGATAACTTGATCCTGGCAGGGACGCTTTGTGAACAATGCGGTACCTACTCTGTTCAACATAAAAATGGCCCTGACTCCACATTGGCAAGTTCAGCGACCAACCCAGTGCCCCTGTTCAGTTCGAAGCCCCTCAACTACGCTTGGCGAACGTGTTTTCGCAGCATAAGAGACATCAGATGGTGAGGTCCATTGTGCAAAGCTGGGATGATTAATCGCGGCCTCGCACAATCAACCTCACCGTTCCTCAACAGTCGTCCACCGTGAACAAAGAACCTCACCTTTCAACTTCACGCGGGCTTCTAGTTGGTTTGTTTCATTTGAAGTAAACAACCCAACCAACCAACAGGAGATCGGTAAACCTTTTAAAATCAAAGTCTTATCCTCTATAAGGTGAGGTTGCCTGTGCAAAAGGTGAGGCTCGTTGTGCAGTAAGGTGCTGGTCCTTGTGCCGCCTAGGTGAGATAAGGGAAACACAAAAGTGAGGTCCATTGTGCAACCCGATCGATGGTGAGGTTTGCTGTGCGAACACAATGGCGTTTCCTTGAAACCTCGACAATCTAAGGGTTAGGCGGCAAACGCCTCGTCACAGTGGTGAGGTTTATTGTGGGGTAGGTGAGAGTCGTTGTGACGCCGCGAGAAATGAGCGCGCATCAAGGATTCGTAGCGACACAGAAGGTGAGGTCCATTGTGTTGACACCTCACCTAAGCATGCTAAAGTGCGCAGAGCCCAGAACAACGAGCAGAAAGCTATGGCGTCGGACAATATCGAGGAGGTCAAATCAAGCGCAACGCCTCGACAGATGGCACTCGCGTTGTTCGAGGACATGTTTGACTTGGGCTTGCCCATCAACGAGGCCAATCGTGAGATCGGATTTCAGCGCAATAACGTCTTTACTGAAATCGTCAACATGGGGCTTGCGGCGCGGCGCTTCCTTGACGCAGCGTATTTTATTGTCGGGCAAGAACCCGAGCCCCGGGCACAGTACGACGTTGATCTGAACTACTTCAAGTGGTTGATGCGCTATGACAGTCGCAATATCAAGCACCTCAGGTCCATCGCTGACGAAGCGCAGAATGCGAAAATTCGCGTCACCAATACACCATTGGACCGGGAACCCCATGAAGATGACTTGTGGGTACAAGTCCAACTAATAGGTCTCGTGGGTTTTCTCCGGGGGCGTGTCAGCTTCGACGTACATCCTCGCTTACTCCCACTTATCCGTGACCCGCGCAAGTCCCACTGGCTGAGCTTAAGGATTTCCACCGCCTTCACACGCAGCTTGGCGCGGGCGATCTACGATAAGGTTCTGCCATGCGTGCAGGTCGGCCGAACGGACTGGATCCAGCTAAATGAAATGCGTACGTGGCCCGGAAAAATGGGCGCCAACGCGGCAATATTCAAATACTTCAAACGCGACTGGTTAGAGCCGGCGGTCCAGGAGATCAACAAAGTCTCGGACATCGAGCTCTCCTACGAGACTCGGGCCGAGTCCACCTCGTCGAAGAAGGTGGACCGAATCAGGTTCCTGCTCAAGCGAAAGGATACCGCCGACGCTGTCATGGCTAGCCTGGCAGATGCAAGCCACCTCTATAAGATTCTCAAGGACGAGTTCAACCTGTCTTCCCGGCAGTTCAGCGAGATATCGGAAAACCGTGAGGTATGGACCGACGAACGGATCATGCAGGCCGTTGAATACACCCGCTTCAAGCTTCATCGAGGGCAGGTGAAGAAGAGTCCCGCCGGCTATCTAATGAGCGCCCTGCGGGACAACTGGAAGATATCGGAAGCTGAACGAACGATGGTCCAGGTCCAAACCAAGCTCCTAGCGGTTGAAAAGCAGCAAGAAGTCGCAAAGTCCGAGACAACGAATGCTGTTGCTCGTAGTGTCGCATCACATGACGATCAGGTCCGTGCACGTATGAACGAAGACTCGCGCAAAGGTCTGGACCACTTCAAAGCGGCAGAAGCAAGAACGAGACAAGATCTGATTCGCACGTGGCTCGCATCGAGAGAGGGCAAGCTCTTGCTGCGACGTATGAAGCTCGAGCCGTCCTCAGTGACAGAGCAGGACATCCTCGCGCAGTCAGAGTTGGGATGGTACCTCGGTCAATATGTGTTTGGCCGCATCAAATCTGCGCTCGGGTAATGAACCGCGCATAGATGGCTTGCCACGGGGGTATGTCGGCAACAGGGTCGCTCGCTCCCATCAATGGTCTTTGACCGCTACATCGAGCGAGATTGGCCTGCGTGTTCCGCAGGCTTGCCCCTGCTGGGCCCTTCCTTGTCAGCCGGAGGCGCGACCAAGACATTGGACCCGAGCCTTACCCTGCGATCTGGTGGTTCGGAGCTCAATGGAGCAGGCTGTTTCCGAAGGTGCCGTCCACACGGGGTAAAGCGCATCAAAGCGCGTTGGAGCCCCTGGTAACGCGCTGGAGCGCTTCCACGCCTGGAAGCGCGTAAAGGGAGATGAGTTTTCAGCGAGATCCTTGGTTGGCCGGATTGCCTGACAGGGGGCTGCGGCTGCCACCGTCATTAGCCCGCCGAGCTCGTAAGCCTGGGACTTTTTTGCCGTCAGGCAACCACTACGTGAGTGTGCCCCAGCGCTCGGCGACCGGCCTTCCTCACCACGATGTCCACGTCGCGCCCCAAACGGTTCAGGCACTCGATCATCTTGGCCTGGCTAATGCCGCGGAATTTGCCGCGCAATAGCTCGGAGAGCTTGGGTTGCGGCATGCCCAGCAGTTCGGCCGCC
>NZ_BAAILO010000047.1:0-1202 GCF_054589115.1 Cupriavidus sp. 8B
TAAGGCTACGCTGAACAAGCCGGGTGAATTGAGGCGTTCAGGCGGATAACAACGTGCTCGGTCAGGAAAATTGGCTCTGATGACGAGATTTTGGCTTGCCGCGCCCCCCAGCGGGGTGTGTCGGCGAGGCGCTCGCCCCGCATTCGCCCTTTATGGGCGGACTGCCCCCATCAGATGTCCTCGGCTCAGGTAAAGATTGGCCAGCGCCAGGGCCGTGAAGGCCCGGCCGGCATTCTTTTTCAGGCCGCGGTAGCGGACTTTGGTGAAGCCCCACAGGCGCTTGACCACGGCAAAGACATGTTCGACCCGGGCACGGATCTTCGATTTGTTTCGGTTCTTCCCGCGTTGCACCTCGTCAATCTGGCCGTTCTTGCGAGTACGCTGATTGGTGAAGTCCTTGGCGTGGGGAGCTTTCGATGCGATCAGCTCCTGCTGACTGGCGTAGGCACTATCACCATAGACACGCTGTTCCTGCCCATGCAGTAACTGGGGCAGCGCATGCTTGTCGTGGACATTGGCCGGCGTCACGACTGCCGAATGGGCCAACCCACTCTGGCTGTCCACGCCAATGTGTAATTTCATGCCAAAGTACCACTGCTGTCCTTTCCGGGTCTGGTGCATCTCGGGGTCGCGCGCCTTCTCTTCATTCTTCGTCGAGCTGGGGGCACCGATGATCGTGGCATCCACAATGGTGCCGGTTTTCAGTTTCACGCCGCTGGCTTGCAGGATCCGGCCCACCTCAGCGAATAAGTGCTCCGCAAGCTGGTGCTTTTCCAACAGGCGGCGAAACTTCAGCAGCGTGGTGGCATCCGGCACCGGTTCACGACCCAGGTCAATCCCGACGAAGCGGCGCAGGCTGGCGCTGTCATACAGCGCCTCTTCGCAGGCCAGATCCGCTAGGTTGAACCAGTGCTGCAAAAAGTGGATGCGCAGCATCCGCTCCAGGCCAATGGGGGGCCGGCCGTTGCCCGCCTTCGGATAGTACGGCTCGATCACCGCGCACAACGCCGCCCACGGCACGATCGTCTCCATCGTCGCCAGAAATGCCTCACGTCGCGTTGGCTTACGGTATTGCTCGAATCCCGCCCCTTGATCTGCACCCGCTGCCAACGTCATCTGCTTCATTGTTCATCTCTTGCTGCGCTCGTGATTCTTCAAATAACGCTTCTCCTCACGAATCGGAGGACTTAATCAGCATTGCC
>NZ_BAAILO010000048.1:0-1597 GCF_054589115.1 Cupriavidus sp. 8B
TGCTGGCGAGTTGCTCCTCAGAGGCGCGCACTTCGCTCTGCAGCTGTTCCAGCCGGGCTTCGGCGGCCTTGATGGCTTCCGTCGCGGACGTGTATTCCTCGGGGACTACGGGCACTTCCTTGACGTCCACGCGGATCTTTATGTCGGTGAGTTGGCGCTGCAGGTCGGCCTTCTCGCGGTTAACCTTTTCAATGGCGAACTGCAGGGCGTCGACGTTGGCGCTCTGTGAGGCAAGGGCGGCCTGCGCCTCGATCAAAGCCGCCTGTTGCGCGTCCGTGCTACGGCCAGCGGCGGCGATTTGTTCCTTCAGATACTTCAGTTCGATCTGAGACTGGTCGTGCTGCGCCATACTGGCCGACAACTCTTCCTCGGTACCGGCGAGCTGGTTCTCCAGCGTCTCCATTTCGGAACTCAGGGCGCGGTACCGGTCAATGAAGGGCAGGATTTCGGCTCGGCTGAACGGCTCGTTGCTGCGCTTGGCCTTGACTACCAACGCGATTTCGTCCGCCGTGATGTCCTGCCGCTTGAGAATGTTCAGTTCCCCGACATTCAGGAAGGTGAGCGCATCGTTGTTGTGCATGAAGCGCTCGTAGATCTGCAGATACCGTTTGGCCGACCACTTGGGGATCCGCAACGTGTGATCAGCAAAACGGTACAAGAGCGAGCGCGCTTCGTTGGCGGCCTGCGCAGGGTCTGGGCGGCGGGCCGACAGCGCCGTGCACGTGATGTGTTGAATCTGTGCAAGCTTTGAGCCGATCACGACGTGCTCGGAAAAGATGCGTTCACGGGCGATTGCAATCTCGTCGGCCGCCTGCACGATGCGCGCAATGGCGGTTTGGTCAAGATAGGGCCCGAGTAGCTCACGGGTGAGCTCCAGGATGGATTGCGGGCGCGGACCGTCAGTCAGTTCAAACTTGTTTTTCTTATCCATGTTCATATCGATTAAGCGGCGGGACGAAGGCGAGTGGGTGTGACGCTTCACCCAGCCTAGCGCGCGGGTGAAGAAGTCAAGGCATCGCATTGCAGCGCGCGAATGGCAAAAGCTTAAAGCCACTTGCACTGCAGATCGCTGTCATAAGCTCGCGTTTTTCATATCCCTTTTGAAGTCAAGGCGCGAAACGAGGCAGATTTCACAACTCTCTTATCGGCTCGATCTTGATTGGGGTTAACACCTATACCGCTTTGGTGGGGGTCAGAAATAAAAGACGTTAATACCGGATATAAACAAAATGGAATTCGCGGCGTTGTCCTGCGCTCAGGGGGGCGAGCACATGAGTCCGCCCTACTTGCGATAACAGGGCGGTTTCAGTTGTCTTACTGCGAATAGGGTGGACTCATGTGCTCGGGGGCTGCGGGGGCTCGCTCAGCGCGCTGATAGCCGCTCGACGGTGTCACTGCCCACGCTTGCTGGGGCATGGGTTTCGCGTTACTATGGTCGAACTTCTCGCGTCCCTGACGCATCGACATTGACAAGCAGTGCCGCCTCCCCGGCTTGCTTCGTCCCGTAGTTCTCCTTCCCGATTCCTTGCGCAGCGCCTTTGCTTGATGCCAGAGCATCCGGCAAGCGCGTTGCCGCTCCAAGGATTCCTTGCTCATC
>NZ_BAAILO010000049.1:0-33170 GCF_054589115.1 Cupriavidus sp. 8B
TCAGTTTAGGAAGAATAGGTCTTTCTTTCTTTTGTCTCCACCCTCTTTACGAGTAAAGAAAAGTGACATCTCACACGTTCTAAAACGGCAACACCGTACAGCCGCGACAGCAGCTAGAAGCGCCAAAACACGTCCAGCCCATCAACCATCAAAATCGCCCAGCCGCGACAGCAGCTAGAGGCATCAAAACCCCGCCCTAAAGAGACACCCCCGCGTCAGCGGGCTAGTGTCCCGTTCCGCCGATTCGCTCACAAAATCTACTGAGCTTGGCAGGGAGCGAATCAGCGGAGGCAGCATGTTGGCATCTCCCGTTCGTCGATACCAACATCCTACAAAAATATAGATCCGTTAACAACGGAATGGGACACTAGGCGGGCCGGGCAGGGGTCTCGGAAGCGTTCTCCGTGCGCAAGGCCGCCTTGTGGATCTTGCCGGCCGGCGTCAGCGGCAGCGCGTCGCGCAGCACTACCTGGCGCGGCACCTTGTAATCGGCCAGGCGCGTCCCGCAGTACACGCGGATCTCCTGCTCGGTGACCTGGCACCCGGGCTTGGGCACGATATAGTAGCGGCCGATCTCGCCCAGCACGGGGTCGGGCACGCCGATGCCGGCCACCATCATCACCGCCGGGTGGCGCGCAATCACCCCTTCGATCTCGGCCGGATAGACGTTGAAGCCGCCCTGGATATACATATCCTTCTTGCGCCCCTTCAGGTGGATATAGCCGCGTTCGTCCACATAGCCCAGGTCGCCCGAGTGCAGCCAGCCCTGGGCATCGAAGCCATCCGCCTTCGCCGCGCCACCCACATAGCCCGGGCAAACCCCCGCGCCACGGAAGCACAGCTCGCCGATCTCGCCCGTGGCTGCGCTCTGGCCGGCAAACGAAACCACGCGCACCTCGGCGGTATCGAACACGCGGCCGATCGATTGCATCAGGTCCTGCCGCTGCGCGTCCCAGGGCGTCATGACGATCGCGCCGGAGGATTCCGAGAGGCCATACAGGTTCATCACCGTTGCCTGCGGCATGCGGGCCTGCAGTTGCTCCAGCAAGGCGGCGTCCACGGTGGCGCCGCCCACGATCACGAGCCGCACGGAGGAGAAATCCACCTTGGCCGAGTCCGGATGCATCAGCAGCAGCGTGGCCATGGTCGGCACGCCCGAGAAGATGGTGGGCGGGTGCAGGCGCATCCTGGCGAGCACCAGGTCCGCCTTGAAGGCCGGCACGAGCTCGCAGGTGCCGCCGCCCACCAGGAAGTTCAGCACCCCGCAGGTGATGCCGCCCACGTGGTTGAAGGGCAGGGCCAGCTGGATATGGTCGGCCTCGGTCGTGCGCACATGGCGCGCTTGCGCCAGGGCCGCCGCCAGCATGCTGCGATGGGACAGTCCTGCGCCCTTCGGCCGCCCGGTGGTGCCCGAGGTGTAGATCACCATGGCCAGGTCCTGCGGCACGACCTGCGCCTCGGCGGCGTCCAGCACGGCAGGGGCCGGCTCGGTTGCCAGCAGCGTGGAAAGCCGCAAGGATCCGGCGTCCGCGTGGGTCGCTGCATCGATCAGCACCACATGCTGCAAGCCCGGCATGCGCGGAGCCAGCCGGGCCAGCATGGCGGGAAAATCAAAGCCCTCGCACTCCGGCACCGTGAAGACCGCCTTGACCGCGCTGTCGTTGACCATATGCTCGATCTCGTTGTCGCGGTAGCGCACGCTCAGGCCCACCACCGCCACCCCGATGCGGGTCGCGGCAAAGAACAGCTGCAACCACTCGACCTGGTTCAGGCCGATCACGCCGATGCGCTCGCCACGCTTGATGCCCATGCCGAGCAGCCCGCAGGCAAGCCGCGCGGAGGTGGCCTCCACCTCGGCAAAGCCGTAGGCCTGCTGCTCGCAGAGGTAGGCAGTGCGCTGGCCCCATCGCTGGCTAGCCTGGCGAAGGGCGGCACCAATGGTGGCGGGCGGCGGGTTGGCAATCATGCGGACTCTCCTGGCGTTGGATGCCGCAAACTGGATGCGGCAAAGACCCGGGGCAGGTCAGAGCGGCAAGCGTAGCCAAGTAGCGCGGGGCAAGGCTTGCGGAAAGTGGCTGGGAAGCTGCGTATCTGCGTATTTGCGTATCTGCGTCTCTGCGTATAGCGGCAGCGCCGTCTCGGCGGGCATGGATTACGCATGACATGGGTAACCGCAGAATACCCATTTAATTTGTATTTGCAATTTACCCATATTATTTGTAAAGTGAGATTACGCATCTCATGGGTAATCCCGGCTCACCAAGATGAAATCGCTATGAAACAGTTGCTCACCACCGCCAGCCAGCTAGGGCAAGTGCTTCAATCCGCACGGCGTGCCGCCAAGCTGTCCCAGACGGACCTCGCCGCGCGGCTGGACGTCAGCCAAAGCCGTATCTCCCACATGGAGCTCAACCCGGGCAGCATCAGCGCCGGCCAGTTGCTGGCGCTGATCAGCGTCCTCGGCCTGGAACTCGTCGTGCAGGATAAACGCGCGGCCGGCGCCGAAGCCTCGCCGGTGGAGTGGTAGCCATGGGCCGCAGATCGCATGCGCGCGCGTTGTCGGTATGGGCCAATGGCGAGCGGGTAGGGACATGGCGCATCCCCACGCGGGGCGACATGGAACTGCAGTACGACCCTGCCTGGCTGGCCTCGCCCGCCGGACGCCCGCTTTCCCTCTCGCTTCCCTTCGGCGTCGATACCTCCCCCCTAAAAGGGGATCGGGTGCGTAATTATTTCGACAACCTGCTGCCCGACAGCGACGCCATCCGCAAGCGCCTCGCCACGCGTTTCAAGGCGGCAACCACGGAAGCCTTCGACCTGCTGGAAGCCATCGGCCGCGATTGCGTCGGCGCCGTGCAATTGCTTGGCGAGCACGAGCAACCGGCGGGCTATGACCGCATCGACGGCACGCCGCAATCCGATGCCGATATTGAAAGACTGCTGCGGCAGACGGTCAGCCCCGCCGGCATGGGCGCGCAGGACGACGATGACGACTTCCGCATCTCCCTGGCCGGCGCGCAGGAAAAGACGGCGCTGCTGTGGCAGGAGAACCAGTGGATGAAGCCCCACGGCGCCACGCCCACCACCCACATCCTCAAGCTGCCGCTCGGGCTGGTGGGCAACAAGCGCGCCGACCTCAGCACCTCGGTCGAGAATGAATGGCTCTGCCTGGCCATCCTCGCCGCCTACGGCCTGCCGGTGGCGCATAGCGAGATCAAGACGTTCGCCAGCCAGAAGGTGCTGAGCGTGCAGCGCTTCGACCGGCAGATGCATTCTTCCGGCGGCTGGATCCTGCGCCTGCCGCAGGAGGACTTCTGCCAGGCGCTCGGCGTTGCCCCGCACCTGAAGTACGAAGCGGACGGCGGCCCGAGCATGCGCGACATCGCGCAGATCCTGCGGCAATCCACCCATGCCGACGAAGACCTGGAGACCTTCCTCACCACGCAGATCCTGTTCTGGATGCTGGCGGCGCCCGATGGGCATGCCAAGAATTTCAGCATCCGCCTGCTGCCGGGCGGGCGTTACCGGATGACGCCGCTTTATGACGTGATGTCGATCTGGCCGGTGGTCGGCAACGGCGCAAACCAGTGGTCATGGCACAAGGCCAAGCTGGCCATGGCCGTGACCGGCAAGAACCGGCACTACCTGTTCAAGGACGTGCAACGCCGGCATTTCAATGCGATGGCGCTCAAGTGTTTCCATGGGCCCGATGCGGAGGGCATCATCCAGCGGCTCATCGCGCAAACGCCGGCGGTCATTGCCACGGTCAGCGCCGCCTTGCCGGAAGGCTTCCCGCAAAAGGTGGCGGACAGCATCCTGCAAGGGCTGGATGCGTCCGCCAGGCAGCTGGATCGCATGCCGCCTGGATGAAGGCTGGGTTGGCCGGGACCAACCACTTAGCGCAAGACGAAGTGCACGGCGCGGCCTATGGTCGAGGGATGCCGGCTTGCATGCCGCACGCCATCCCCGACCCGAAAGCCCCACTGACAGGACCCACGATGAGCCTCCTGACCCTGCCGCCCCTTGCCCACTATTTCACCGCCGAGCACGAACAGTTCCGCAGCACGCTGCGCGACTTTGTCGCCCGCGAGATCACCCCCTACGTGAACGACTGGGACGAAGCGGGGACCTTTCCCCGTGCACTCTACCGCCGCGCAGCGGAAGTCGGCCTGCTCGGGCTGGGTTACCCGGAACACTTCGGCGGCACGCCCGGCGACATCTTCTATCACCTGATCCAGGCCGAAGAGTTCGCCCGCTGCGGCTCGGGCGGCGTCAACGCATCGCTGCATTCCCACTCCATCGGCGTGCCGCCCATTGTCGCGGCCGGCAGCCAGGCGCTGCAGGAGCGCGTGCTGCCCGCTGTCATCGCCGGCGACAAGATCGCCGCCCTGGCCATTACCGAGCCGGGCGGCGGCTCCGACGTGGCCAGCCTCAAGACCACCGCCGTGCGCGACGGCGACCACTACATCGTCAACGGCGAGAAGACCTTCATCACCTCCGGCATGCGCGCCGACTTCATCACCACCGCGGTGCGCACCGATCCCGCCAACAAGGGCGCGGGGGGCATCTCGCTGCTGCTGATCGAAGGCAACCCGCCCGGCTTGACCCGCACCGAACTCAGGAAAATGGGCTGGCTCGCCTCCGACACCGCCCACCTGCATTTCGACAACTGCCGCATCCCGGCCGCCAACCTGATCGGCGAGGAGAACCGCGGCTTCCAGATCATCATGCGCAACTTCAACGCCGAGCGGCTGGGGATGAGCGCCAGCGCCTATGGCTACGCCGAAGCCTGTCTGCAGGAGGCACTGGACTGGGCGCGCCAGCGCAGCACCTTTGGCCACCCGCTGGTAGAGCGCCAGGTGATCCGCCACAAGCTGGTCGACATGGCCCTGCGCATCGAAGCCGCCCGCAACCTGGTCTATGACCTGGCTTACCGTGTGCAGCACCAGGCCGGCGACCCCGCGCAACTGGTGGCGCGCACCTGCATGGCCAAAATCCAGGCCACCCAGGCCATGCAGTTCTGCGCCGATCAGGCCGTGCAGATCCTGGGCGGCATGGGCTTCATGCGCGGCACGCTGAGCGAGCGTGTGTACCGCGAGGTCAAGGTCATGATGATCGGCGGCGGGTCGGAGGAGATCATGAAAGACCTGGCCGCGCGGCAGTTGGGGTTTTGAGGGGAGGAGGGGTTTGGCCGGAAGATCGGTTAACGTATTCGAATGTCCGAACCGCTCCAGCGGCCCGTGCGAGGCGCGACGGCGTAGCTGGCGTCGCGGCAGGGCATTTGGCTCGGGATGGGCGTCTGCCTTGATGTCAGGCGGATCCGCCCCGCCGCGCCGCTTTATAATCCGACCAGAGAATCCACCGCCGGCGCTGCCGGCGGGCGCGCGCGTCCTGGAACCGGCCGAATGCCTTCGTATCCCCTCATCCTCTGTCTCACCTTTGCGGTCGTGGGCAGCCTCACGGTTGCCGTTGCAGCCTGGACAAGGCGGGACGATCCAACCGTCAAGGCTTTCCTGGTTCTCGCCTGCGGAAGCGCCTTGTGGAGCGGCGGCCGCCTGCTGGAGTTGAGCTCCGTCGACCTGGAAACGCGGGTGCTGTGGGCCAAGCTGCAGTATTTCGGCATTGTCGCGGTGCCGATCGGCTGGCTCTGCGCCATGATCCAGCTGAGCCGCCCCAAGTTCGTCATCCCCTGGTCCTTGTTGTCGATGCCCATCGTGATCAACCTGGTGACGCTTGGCCTCGTCTTCACCAACGAGCGGCACCACCTGATATGGACATCGATCACGCTGGTGCCAGGCGGCGCGCCGCCTGGCGCCGTCTTTACCCACGGCCCGGCGTACGCCGCGGCGGCGGCCTATTCCTACCTGCTGTTGCTGATCAGCCTGTACTTCCTGCTGACGGCCCGCGTGCCGAGCAGCAGCCTGACGCGCAGCGGCCGGGCGGTGCTGGCAGGCGGGCTGGCGTTGCCGCTGATGGCCAACATTGCGTACCTGCGGGGATGGACGGGGCCGCTGGGCGGCGACCTCACGCCGGCCACCTTGTCGGTGATGACAGTACTGGTGTGGGTATGCGCGCTGCGTGGGCACCTGGATGATGTGGGCCACTACGCCAGGCTCAGGGTCTTCGATGCCTTGCAAGAGGGCTGCGTGATCGTGAATGCCAACGACATCATCGTCGACTTCAATCGCGCCGCGCGGCGCCTGCTGGTGGATGTGGAGCGGGGCAGCCCGTTTCCGCCGGCCTGGCGGGACGCGATTGCTGCGAGCCGCTCCGGCGCGCCCGGCAGCGGCGGCTCGCACCTGATTTCGGAGGAGCGCGTCGACTACGAGCTCACCGTGGATTCGGTGCGCAACCTGAACCGGCAGCCGGTCGGGATCATTGTTTTCCTCCGTGACGTCACGCGCTTCCGCTCCCGCGAACAAGCGTTGACGGTAGAAAACTCCAGCCTGGCGGTGCGGCTGGGCGAGACCGAGGAAAAGCTCTCGCGCATCGAGGCGGACTTGTACCGCGATGCGCTCACTGGCGCCCTCAACCGGCGCTTCTTCCAGCGCGAGGCCGCCGCCGCGGTAGCCGACGCGTTTGAGCGGGGCATTCCCGTCGGCCTGCTGATCATCGACGTCGACTACTTCAAGCAGTACAACGATCTCCACGGGCATGTGCACGGCGACGAATGCCTGCGCCGCGTGGCCGCCGCCATCGGCGAAGCCATGCGCAACGGCCCGGGCGACTTCTGCGCCCGCGTTGGCGGCGAGGAGTTCGCCATCGTGCTGCCCGCGATCACGCCAGCCGAGACGCGGGAAATCGGCTTGCGCCTGCTCAATGCCGTGCGCTCGCTGGCGCTGCCGCACGGCGGTTGGCCAGAGCACCCGTGCGTCACCATCAGCGTCGGTGCGGCTTGTGAAATCCCGGCGTCGCCGTCGCTGGAGCAATTGCTCGAAAAGGCCGACGCGGCCATGTACGAAGCCAAGCGCAACGGCCGTGATCGTTTCATGATGAGCGACCCGGTAGCGTCGCCCGCGTATCTCGGCTGACTGTCGTTCATTGGCCTCGCGAACACGCGCGGTCGCCTGCAAGCAGAGCCACCGAGGCCCGCCCTCAATTCCACTGTGTGGAAATGCGGGGCTGTATTTGACCGTTTTTGCGCTTAATCTGGGTTCATCGATAAGCGACGGGCAGGGCTTAAAACAGGCGCCTGTCCCGTCAATAAACCCAGACGGAGACGCAAGTGCTTAACGCATTCCCCCTCTTCAACAAGGCGCTGGCCGCATTGGCCGTTTCCCTTGCCGCCATGGGCACGCTGGTGCCATCCGCCAACGCCGCAGCCTTCCCGGAAAAGCCCATTCGCCTGGTCGTGCCCTTCGCCCCGGGCGGTGGCACCGACCTGATCGCCAGGACCATGGGCGTGACGATGTCGCAGGATCTCGGCCAGCCCGTGATCATCGACAACAAGCCGGGCGGCGGCACCATCATCGGTTCCGACACCGTGGCCAAGAGCGCGCCGGATGGCTACACCATGGTGATGGCCACGTTTGCGCACGCGGTCAACCCAAGCCTCCACGCCAAGCTGCCGTACGCCACCGACAAGGCATTTGCGCCGGTGATGCTGGTAGGCCAGTCGCCCAACGTGCTGGTGGTTCGCCCGGACAGCCCATACAAGACGGTGCAGGACCTGATCGCTGCCGCCAAGGCCAGGCCGGGGAAGATCTCGTTTGCATCGCAAGGCCCCGGTACCTCCGCGCACCTCGCCGGTGAGCTGTTCAAGTCACTGGCCAAGGTCGACCTCAACCACATTCCTTACCGAGGTGCCGGCCCAGCCATCACCGACCTGCTGGGCGGCCAGGTGGATGTGATGTTCGCCACGGCCTCGGCAGTCGGCTCGCTGCTGGAGAACGGCAAGCTGCGCGCGATCGCGGTGACCACGGCCAAGCGCTCGGCAAGCCCGGGCCTGGCCAAGGTGCCCACCATCGCGGAAAGCGGCGTGCCCGGCTACGTGGCCGAAAGCTGGTACGGGCTCTTCGTGCCGGCCGGCACGCCCGCCCCGGTGATTGCCCGCCTGAACGCCGCCGCCAGGAAAGCGGTGCAGACCGATGCGTTCCGCAAGCGCGCCGAAACGGAGGGCCTGGAAGTCGGCGCGGGGACGCCCGAGGACTTCGGCCGCTATGTGCGCGCCGAGGAGGTTCGCTGGAGCCGGGTGGTCAAGGAAGCCAGGATCACCGCCGAGTAGCCGAGTAGCCGAGTAGCCGAGTAGCCGAGCGACCCTTGATTCCGCATCGGCACACAAAACACAAAACACGAGATAGAGAGACCCACCATGAGCACCACTTCATTGATCACGCTCGACATCGACGCCGGGATCGCCACCCTGACGCTGAACCGCCCTGAGAAGCGCAATGCCATCACCGACGACATGCGCACCGAGCTGATCGCCGCCCTGGAGCATGTCACCGAGGACAAGGCCATCCGGGCGCTGGTGCTCACCGGCAACGGCAAGGGCTTCTGCGCGGGCGGCGACGTGGCCGGCATGCAGCGGCGCATGGATGCGCCGGCGGGCGAGGTTGCCTTCAACGGCTGGTCACGCCAGCAACGAGTGCACCATACCGTGGCGCTGCTGCACAACATGCCCAAGCCGACCATTGCCGCGGTCAATGGCGCCGCCGCCGGGCTGGGCGCGGATATGGCCATGAGCTGCGATTTTGTGATGGCATCGGACAGCGCCAGTTTTGCCTGGTCGTATATCCACCGTGGCCTGATACCGGACGGCGGCGGCATGTATTTCCTGCCACGCCGCACCGGGCTGTCCAAGGCCAAGGAGCTGATCTTCAGCGGGCGCAAGGTCGAAGCCACCGAGGCACTCCAACTAGGCATCGCCGATCGCGTGAGCGAACCGGATACGCTGTTGGCCAATGCCCGCGCCTGGGCGGCAGAGTTGAGCCAGGGCTCCGCAACCGCCCTGGCGCTGGGCAAATCCATCCTGAACCAGAGCTTCGAGCTGCCGGCCGAGCAGGTCTTCGCGCAGGGCAGCCAGGCGCAGGGCATCTGCTACACCAGCAGCGAGCACCGGGCATCCGTGCTGGCATTCCTCGCCAGGACGGATGGAAAGGAAAAGGCCTGACACCATGGACGCAGATAACGCACTCTCCGCCATCGCCCGCCTGGTCAAGCCGCGCAGCGTCGCCATCATCGGCGCTTCCGCCGATGCGGCCAAGACCGCCGGGCGCCCGGTTGCCTACCTGAAAAAGCACGGTTTCGCCGGCGCCATCTACCCCGTCAATCCAAAGGTGGGCGAGATCGATGGCATCCGCTGCTTTGCGGATATCGACTCGTTGCCGGAGGTGCCGGATGTAGGCATCGTCCTGCTCGGTGCGCAGCGCGCCCACCTGGCCGTGCGAGAGCTGGCCGCGCTCGGCACCGGCGCCGCCATCGTGCTGGCCAGCGGCTTCTCGGAGACCGGCGCCGAAGGCGCGCGCCGCCAGTCCGAGCTGATCGAGGCAGCCGGCTCCATGCGCCTGCTGGGCCCCAACACCATCGGCCTGGTCAACCTCACCGACAATATCCCGCTCTCAGCCAGCGGGGCGCTGGAAATGGATCATTTCCCCGCCGGCAATATCGGCGTGGTCTCGCAGAGCGGCGGCATTCTTGGCGCGTTGCTGTCCCGCGCCGCCGCGCGCGGCATCGGGCTCTCCAAGCTGGTTTCCACCAGCAACGAAGTGGACCTCGACCTGGCCGATTTCATCGACTACCTGGCGGAAGATGATGCCACCCGCGTGATCGCGCTGTATGTGGAAAGCGTGCGCCATCCCGACCGATTCCGCGCCGCCGCGCGGAAAGCGGCCAGGGCAGGCAAGCCGGTGGTGGCGTTCAAGATTGGCCGCTCCGAGGCCGGGGCACGCGCCGCGGTATCGCACACGGGCGCGCTGGTCGGCGCGGACCGGATGTATGACGCCCTGTTCAGGCAGGTCGGCGTGATCCGCGCGGAAACCTTCGCGGACCTGCTCGACATGCCCGCAGCACTCGCCACCGGCAGGGTGCTGCGCGGCAACCGGGTTGCCATCCTGACCTCGACCGGCGGCGCCGGCACGCTGGTTTCGGACAGCCTCGGGTTGTCGGGTTTCGAGACACCCCCGCCGGACGAAGCCACCGCGCAACGGCTGCGGGCGCTGCAGAAGGGCGATCATGCGGCGCTGGACCGCAACCCCATCGACGTCACCCTGGCGGGCCTGCAGCCGGACCTGCTGCGCGGCGCGATCCAGGCGCTGCTGGATAGCCCGGGCTATGACGCCGTTGCCGTGATCGTCGGGTCGTCCGGCCTGGCCATGCCGGACCTGATGGCAGGCGCGATCCAGGATTGCCTGCCCACCAGCGACAAGCCGGTGGTGGCCTTCGTCAGCCCGCACGCGCCGCAGGTTGCCAGCCTGCTGACCGCGCGCGGCGTGCCCGCATTCACCGCGCCCGAGAGCTGTACTGCCGCGCTAAGCGCAATGCAGCGTGCCGAGCAATGGCGCGAGGCGCCTGAAGTCCCGGCCCAGCCGGCTGCCAGCATCGCCGCGACGCTGCCGCGCGGCTCGCTGGATGAGGCCGCGGCAAAGCAGCTCTTCGCGCGCTTTGGCATCCCGTCGGTGCGCGAGCGCATCGTGTTCAATGAGCAAGAAGCCAGCGATGCCGCCATGGACCTTGGCGAGCGCGTGGTGCTGAAAATCCTCAGCGCCGAGATCACGCACAAGAGCGATGTGGGCGGCGTCGCCGTCAATTTGCTGCCGCAAGACGTATCGGCCCGCCTCGCGGCGATGTCTGTCGACGTGCAAGCGCATACAGGCGTGGTACCGCAGCGCTTCCTCGTCCAGGAGATGGTCACCGGCGGCGTGGAGATGATTCTTGGCATGCACCGCGACACCCTTGGCACAGCGATCCTGCTGGGCATGGGCGGCGTGACGGCGGAGCTGTTCAAGGACACCACCATGCGCATGCTGGCGCCGGCCGGCGGGCTGTCGCATGCGCAAGCACTTGGCATGATCCAGGAACTGAAAACCTGGCCGCTGCTGGATGGCTTTCGCGGGCGGCCCAAAGCCGACGTTGCGGCGCTGGCCGATGCCATCGTGGCGTTTTCCAGCATGACGGCCGCGCTGGGCGAGCGGTTGGTGGAGGCGGAGATCAACCCGGTCTTCGTGCTGCCGGCGTCGCAAGGCGTGCGGGCGGCGGATGGCGTGGTTGTGCTGGCGGGCTGACTGCATGGGAGCGGGGCAGGGGATGCGCGCCGGCAGAACTATGCCAAACTCCTCTCCGATGCTTTAATTCCGGCTATCGGAAATAAGCCCACCCAGGAGCATGACCTTGGATCCCGAACAAGCGTTGTCGCGGGCGCGTGGCAGGGCAAGCAGCACGTCGGCCAACCGCTCGCTGGAGCGCGGCATGGAGATACTCCGGGCGTTTCGTCCGGGCTCGGAAGTGCTGGGCAACGGTGAGCTGGCCGAGCGCACCGGCCTGCCGCGCTCGACCGTCAGCCGGCTCACGCAAAGCTTGGTGGAGGCTGGCTTCCTCCAGTACGACGCCACGCTGCGCGCGTACCGGCTCGGCGCGCCGGTCCTGAGCCTGGCGCACGCCATGCGCACCGGGTCTGCCGTGCTGCAGGCGGCAGCCCCGCTGATGCGCCATCTGGCGCAAAGCCAGCACATCAACGTCGGGCTAGCCATGGCCGACCGCGACGAGATGGTCTACCTGGAATCCATCCGCTATAGCCGCAAGGTTTCGCTGCGCAGCGTAGTGACCGGGCAGCGCGTGCCCATGGAACTCACCTCCCTGGGACGCGCCTACCTGGCCGCTGCCCCCGAGCAGGAAACCAAGGCCTTGCTGGAAGGATTCGGCAAGCGCCTGCGCGCTAACTGGCCCGCGCTTGCGCAAGACATCGAGCAAGCCATCGGGCAGGTGCGCAAGCAAGGGTGGTGCATGGCGAGCTGGCAGCCGGAAGTGGTTGCGCTCTCCACGCCGCTGGTGTTCAAGAGCTACGCCATCCATGTGCTGAACGTCAGCACCGCCACGCAGGCAACACCGGCCAGCGCCGCGCGCATCCTCAAGCCCCATCTGATGAAACTGGCCGCGCAGATCCGCAGCGCAGTGGGCGAAGCGGCCGTCTGACGGGCGGCTCACGCCTTCGGCTTCAGCCTATGCTCGTCGAAGCTCAGGCGCAGGCGCCCGGCGTCGATGCGCAAGCGCAGGCCATGATATTTCGCGAGGTAATGGATGCCGACCATCGCAGCGGCAAAGCCCGCGGCGGCGCCAATACCAAGCGCCCAGCGTGGCCCGAACGTATCGGCAACCCAGCCGACGATCGGCGCGCCAAGCGGCGTGCCACCCAAGGCCAGGGCGAGGAGAATGGCCACCACCCGGCCGCGCATGGCAGGTTCGGTCGATAGCTGCACCAGGCTGTTTGTCGATGTCGTCACGGTCTGTGCCGCCACGCCGACCATGATCAGCGCGATGCCAAACAACCCGTAGCTCGGCATGATCGCAGCCAGCGCGCAGCCCACCCCGAAAACCGTTGCGCCAGCGAGCAGAAGCGAGAAACGCGGCTTCGCCCGTCTTGCCGCCAGCAGGGCGCCGGTGACGGACCCGATCGCCATGATCGAGGTCAGGAAACCGAACTGATCCGCACCGGCATGAAAGACGGTAACAGACATCGTCGAGATGAAAATCGGGAAGTTCAGCCCAAACGTGCCGATCAGGAACAGCATGAGCAGGGCGGCTTTCAGGTCGGGGCGCCGCCAGACATAGCGAAAGCCCTCGGCAAAGCTGCCTCGGGTCCGGACCGCCCGGGTCTTCCGATGCAGCTCGCCGAGGCGCAGCCGGCTCAACGCCCCAAGCACGGCGACAAAGGACGCCGCATTGATCAGGAATACCCATCCGGTGCCCACCACGCTGATCAGCACCCCGGCCACCGCAGGGCCGATCATCCGCGCCGCGTTGAACGACGTGGAATTCAGCGCGACGGCGTTCGACAGATCCGCGTCCCCGACCAGCTCGGCGACAAAAGTCTGGCGCGCTGGCGAATCGAACGCCGTGACGCAGCCGAGCAGGAACGCAAACAGATACACGTGCCACAACTGGACGTGCCCCGAGAGGGTCAAGAGCCCTAGCCCGAGCGCCAGCGTGCCCATGGCCGCCTGCGTGGCAAGCAGGAGCTTGCGCCGGTCGAAATGATCCGCCGCAAAGCCGGTCAAGGGCAACAAGAGCATCTGCGGCCCGAACTGCAGCGCCATGACCACGCCCACGGACGTCGCGTTCTTGTGCGTCAGATGCGTGAGCACCAGCCAGTCCTGCGCGGTGCGCTGCATCCAGGTTCCCACATTGGATACGATGGCCCCGCCGGCCCAGAGCCGGTAGTTGAAGCTGTTGAGCGATCGGAAGGTACCTTTCACCGGCCGCCGCCCGTTTCGAGCAGATCGATGATTTCGCGGGTCGTCCCTGTCTCACCCAGCCTCGGGAAGATCCGCGCGATGCTATTCGCATGCGCATCCAGGCTCATGTCGGTCATGGCATCGACGGCGAGGGTCACGTTGAACCCAAGCTCATGCGCCTGGCGCGCGGTCGACTCCACCCCGATGCTGGTCGCAACACCGGCAATCACCACCTGCGTGACACCCAGCTTCCTCAGATGCGCCTCCAGGCCGGTCTTGGTGAATGCTCCCCAGGTCCGCTTTGTCACCGTGTGGTCAGCCGGTTGCTGGTTCAACTCGGGGACCAGATCGGCCCATCCGGCGGGAAGATCGCCAAGCCTGCGTCCCTGTTCGGTACGCCCGGGGGCACCGCCGGCAACGTTGACCAGCACAACTGGCAGGCCGTGGCCGCGGAACGCGGCAGAGAGCGCCGCAGAGTGCTTAACGACTTCGTCGACCGGGTGCGCGACGGGAAGCGAGACGATTCCCTGTTGCAGATCGATGACAACGAGAGCGGTTTTCGGATCAAGACCGGTGACTGGCATGATGTCTTTGCTCGGTGGATAGGGACTGCGACAAGCCCGGAGTGTGGCGCTGGGAGGGATTTTGAAAGGGCCCCGTCACGAGTCGACCAGCCGCTTAAGCAGCGCGATCCCGGCCGCCAGTTCCTCTTGCTCCGTCGCCGCGAGTTTTGTCCGGATGGCACGGAACAGCCAGTCTTCCCGCGCTGCCCGGGTAGCCAGGATCATCTGCCTGGCGTCAGCCGTGAGCGACAAGATGGTCTGCCGCCCGTCGGCCGGATCCGGCGCGCCGCTCACGAGCCGGGCCGCTTCCAGGACGGCAACCGTGGCGCCCATGGACTGCGACCGCACCCCCTCGGCCCGCGCCAGGGTCGTCACCGTGGCCGGACCGTCGCGCTCCAGGCGGCCAAGAACCGACATCTGGGACCAGGTGAGATCGCCCGGATGCACCTCTTCACGCAGGCGGCGCTTCAGTTGGCCGAGCACGATACGAAGCTCTGTTGCCAGCCCGGATGCGCGGGCTGTCTCCGGATCATCTTGTTTGCGATTGGAATTCATCTCGCCAATGTAGTCGATACGAAGGAAAACTACAAAGCCTTCCTTCCTATCCTGCTCAGGCGGAGTGCAGTTGGCGGTGGGCGCTCATAGAGATCCCCAACAGCAGGCATCAACAAAGCGCACTGACCGCACGGCTGGCGAGCGTCACGAGGCGGGTCTAAATTCGTCTGCCCCTGCCATGACGGTTTTCCATTGCTGACCGGGCTCGGTCTCGTCTGGAACTGCCAGCACCATTTGCCAGAGCGTCAGGATCCGCACCTGCTGGTTGTCGAGGATGCCATGCCCGACCCAGGCCGTGATGGACTCTCCCCAATTCACCGTGAAGCAGATCAGGTCGCCGGCCACGGTTCCCGATAGCAACATCTCCGGCGTTGGTGCACCGATCTCGCTCACCGAGCTGGTGTAAGTGCCGGTGACCGTAGCATCGGCATTGACCTCGATCTGCATGCTGGATCCCAGCTCGTTGACCCAACGGCCATTGAAATCAACGCGCGTGCTGGGCGTCACGGTCTTGGTCGCGAAAAAAGTCTGTTCGGCATTTTTCATGGAGGCACCTCTCGAATCCAGGGTCCATCCCGTCAGTCAGTTTCGCTGCGATGCCTGGCCGATCGACCCTCTGACGCGAAGCAGTGCAGCGTTGGTGTCACATCAAATCCCGCCAGGACCGCCGCAACGCGTTGCCGCCCAGTGTGGCCAGCGTGGATGATGACGCCTAACGGTACACCAGCACGGGAATCTTGCTGTGGGTCAGTACCTTCTGCGTTTCGCTGCCGATCAGCACTCCCTGCACGCCGCGCCTTCCATGGGATGCCATCACGATCAGGTCACAGCCCCTGTCTTCGGCAGTCTTGATGATGGCTTCATACGGGTGATCATCGACCAGAAAGGCCGTGTCGCATGTCACACCGGCGGCGGCTGCCTCTAGCGCGATCCCTTCCAGATACTTCGTCGCCGAATCCGAAATCTCCTCGGCGAACAACTCCCTGGTGTCCGTCAGCATTTCGGTGTGATAAGCGAGAACGTGGTACTTCGGACCGACTCGCAGCGCCGTGACCCGGGCTTTCATTTCCTGCGCCAACGCGAGTGCCTTGTGGAAGGCGGCGTCCGACAAGGGGGAACCGTCGACCGCCAGCAGAAGATGCGTAAACATGCTGCTCTCCTTGTCTGCTCAGTGCGAGGACCCTGGAGCCGGTTACCGTTTCGCGCCAGTCGGCGTGAGATGGCAAGGCGACAATCGGAAGCGCAAGGCCCACCGCTTGCTTCCAGACGCCCATCGCCTGAATTGAGTATAGGTGCCGAAGGCCTCACGTCAATTGACGAAGAGTCAAATCCTCCCTCACGCAATGAGACGGCTGGCGTGGAGGTTCCACATGCTTGCAGGGCGCCTTATTCTGCGCCACAGTTGTCCTACCGGATCAAGCTGGAGCCTATGATGAGAAACCGGCTCGCCACAGAAAACTCGCCTTACCTACGGCAACACGCGGAAAATCCAGTCGACTGGTATCCCTGGAGCGAAGCGGCCTTTTGCCGCGCGCGCGACGACGACAAACCGGTTCTGCTTTCGGTCGGCTACGCCGCGTGCCATTGGTGCCACGTCATGGCGCACGAATCGTTCGAGAATCCCCGCATTGCCGGCCTGATGAACGAGCATTTCATCAGCATCAAGGTGGATCGGCAGGAGCGTCCCGACATCGACGACATTTACCAGAAAGTGCCCCTGATGATGGGGCAGGGTGGCGGCTGGCCGCTCACGGTGTTCCTGACGCCGCAAGGAGAACCGTTCTTCGGTGGCACCTACTTCCCGCCGGATGACCGCTACGGCCGCCCCGGGTTCGTGCGCGTGCTGCTGAGCCTGAGCGAAGCCTGGACGCATCGCCGCGCAGAGCTGCGCGACATGATCGAACAGTTTCGGCTCGGGTTCCGGCAGCTCGACCTGGCGGACCTGGGCCGGGAAGCCGCCGAAGTCGAGGACCTGCCCGCGCAGACAGCCCGCGCCCTGGCACGAGACACCGACCCGATCCATGGCGGCTTGGGCGGCGCTCCCAAATTTCCCAACGCGAGCGGCTACGACCTCGTGCTGCGCATCTGTCAACGAACCGGTGAACCCGCGCTGCTTGAAGCGCTGCAACGCACGCTCGACTGCATGGCGGCCGGCGGCATCCATGACCAGCTTGGCGGTGGCTTTGCCCGCTATAGCGTCGACGAACGTTGGGCCGTGCCCCACTTCGAAAAGATGCTCTACGACAACGGCCAGCTCGTCACGCTCTATGCGGACGCCTATCGCCTGACCGGCAAGCCGGCCTGGCGCCGTGTCTTCGAGGAAGCCATCGCGTACATTCTGCGGGATATGACGCACCCCGACGGTAGCTTTTATGCTGGCGAAGATGCCGACAGCGAAGGCGAGGAAGGCCGGTTTTATGTCTGGACACCGGCCGAGGTGAGGGCTGTCCTGGGTGAATCCGAGGGTGCCCTGGCATGCCGGGCCTACGGCGTGACCGACGGCGGGAACTTCGCGCACGGTACATCGGTGCTCAACCGCGCGCTCACGCTGGACGCATTGAACGAGGCGCGCCTCGAAGACTGGCGCGGGCGGCTGTTTGCAGCGCGCGCCCGACGCGCTCGCCCGGGCCGTGACGACAACATTATCACCGGCTGGAACGGCCTCATGATCCAGGGACTCTGTGCGGCTTACCAGGCAACGGGCATCCCCGCGCACCTCGCCGCGGCGAGGCGTGCCGCCAGCGCTATCCAGGACCAACTCACCATGCCTGACGGCGGCGTGTACCGGGCCTGGAAGGACGGGGCAGCCAAGGTGCCCGGGTTCCTCGAAGACTATGCCTTCCTGGCCAACGCTCTGATCGACCTCTACGAGTCCTGCTTCGACAAGCGCTACCTGGATCGCGCAATCGAACTCGTGGCGCTCATCCTCGACAAATTCCGCGACGACGGCCTGTATTTCACGCCCCGCGATGGCGAGCCATTGGTGCATAGGCCCCGCGCGCCGTACGACAGCGCCTGGCCGTCGGGTATCTCAACCAGCGTGTTCGCCTTCCTGCGCTTGCATGCGCTCACCGGCCGCGATCTCTACCGCGACGTCGCCGAGCACGAGTTCCAGAGATACCGGGCCGCCACCACCGCCGCCCCGGCCGGCTTCGCGCACCTCCTGGCCGCCCGGGATTTCGCGCAGCGAGGCCCATTCGAGATCATTCTTGCTGGCGATAAGGCTGCTGCCGCCCGGCTCGTGGAAAGCGTTCACCGCGCATACCTCCCGGCACGTGTGCTGGCATTTGCCGAGGACGTCCCGATCGGACACGGGCGGCATCCGGTCAGGGGCCGGCCGGCAGCCTACGTGTGCCGGCATCGCACCTGCGCGACACCGGTGACCAGTGGCAAGGCGCTCCTTGAACGCTGCGCGGCCTGGGGCGGGACACCCGTGGCTTCAACACGGCTTGCAGGCGCCAGCCTCCGGAAATAGGATCACTGCAGGGCAAGCAAAGAGGCCATTGTGAAGCCAAGGACGCTTTTCGTGCGCATCTTGATTCCAGCGATCGCGTGGGCGGCGGTGTCTGCAGGCGTGCGCGCCGCCGACGATTTTGCGCCGCTGCGGACCAGGATGGTCAAGGAAGTCGCAGCACTGACGGTTGATACCAGCATCGAAACTGGCAGGCATGCCTTTGATGCCCGTGTGATGGCGGCGATGGAGAAGGTGCCGCGCCACAAGTTTGTTCCGCCCGAGCAGGAGCACAACGCATACGAGAACCGGCCGCTGCCCATTGGCTATGGCCAGACCATCTCGCAGCCTTACATCGTTGCACTGATGACCGACCTGATGATGGTCAAGCCCACGGATGTCGTGCTCGAAGTCGGCACCGGATCCGGTTACCAGGCAGCGATCCTCGCAGAGTTGGCGCGAGCGGTATATACGATTGAAATCATTGAACCGTTGGGGGCCCAGGCGCAGGAGCGCTTGAAACGTCTCGCATACACCCGGGTGGAAACCAAGGTGGGCGATGGCTACTACGGGTGGGAGGCCCACGCCCCCTATGACGCCATCATCGTCACCGCGGCGGCAAGCCATGTTCCTCCCCCACTCATCCGGCAACTGAGACCCGGCGGCAGGATGGTGATCCCGGTGGGCGCGCAGTTCCTGACCCAGTACTTGCTACTGATCGAAAAAGCGGGGGACGGAACGATTTCCACCAAACAGATCTTGCCCGTCAGGTTCGTGCCGTTGACCGAAGGACGCTGATGCAAGGATGACGGGTGAACCGTGAAGGGGGAAGCGGGCATCCAGCGCATCTGCCTTGGCATTCGTCAAACGCGTCACACCATCATGCCAGCTCCGCCGCTCTTCGCCCTTTCCCTGCTCTCCGCCGCCGCGCTCGGCTACGAAATCCTGCTGATGCGCCTTCTCTCCATCATTCAATGGCACCACTTCGCCTACATGATGATCAGTGTCGCCCTGCTGGGCTACGGCGCGGCCGGTGCAATCGTGGTCCTGGCGCAGCGCGCGATGGCACCCAGGTTCGCGGCGGTGTTCGTTACCGGCGCCATGCTGTTTGGCGTTGCCGCGATCGCCTGTTTCGCGCTGGCCCAGCGCGTCGCATTCAATCCCTTGGAGATTCTGTGGAATCCGCGGCAGACGTTGCGCTTGTTCTTGATTTATCTGCTCCTGTTCGTCCCTTTCTTTTGCGCCGCGACTTGTGTCTGTCTCACCTTCACCCGGTTCCATCATCAGGTCCACCGCATTTACAGTTTTGACGTCGTGGGCGCCGGGGTAGGCAGCGTCGCCATCATCCTTGCGCTCTTTGTCCTGACTCCAGTGGATGCGCTCCGGCTTGTCGGTGGCGCGGGTCTGGCGGCAGCCGCACTGGCAAGCATCGAGTGCAGTTGGCATCGACACTGGATGCCGGTGCTGCTGCTGGGAGCGGCGGCCAGTGTGCCGGCCGGCCTGCCAAACGATTGGATCGCGCTGCGGCCCTCCGAGTACAAGGAATTGAGTCAGACGCTGCGCATCAAGGACGCACGGGTGGTCGCTGAAAGCTCGAGCCCGTTGGGTCTCGTCACCGTGGTGGAAAGCCCTTCGATTCCTTTCCGGCACGCCCCCGGGCTGAGCCTCAACGCGACGTTGGAACCACCGCCACAGCTGGGCGTGTTTACCGATGGCGAGGGGCTCTCCGCGCTCAACCGCTATGACGGACAGCGCGAGCCGCTCGGCTATCTGGATTACCTTACCTCCGCGCTTCCCTACCACCTGCTGGAACGCCCTCGCGTCCTGGTGCTTGGCAGCGGCGCCGGGGCCGATGTGTTGCAGGCGATTTACCACCAGGCGAGCGCCATCGACGCGGTAGAGTTGAATCCACAGGTGATCGGCCTGGTGCAGGGCCGGTTTGCCGATTTTTCCGGCAAGCCCTACAGCGCGCCCAACGTCCGCGTCTTTGTCGGCGAGGCGCGCGGCTTCATCGCTGGCCGCGGCGAGCGCTACGACCTGATCCAGGTCGCGCTGCTGGATTCGTTCGGCGCCTCGTCGGCCGGCCTTTACGCGCTTTCCGAGAGCTATCTGTACACGGTGGAAGCGTTCCAGGACTACCTCCGCCATCTCAAGCCGGGTGGCCTGCTGGCGATCACGCGCTGGGTCACGCTGCCGCCGCGCGATATCCCCAAATTGTTTGCGACCGCAATGATGGCGATGGAACGCACCGGCGTGCCGCAGCCGTCCCGCCGGCTCGCGCTGATCCGCGGCTGGAAGACCGCGACGCTGGTGGTCAAGAACGGGGAGATCAGCGCTGCGGACATCGCCGCGTTGCGCGAATTCTGCCGTGCCCGTTCGTTCGACCTCGAGTACTACGCCGGGATGCAGGCTGCGGAGGCAAACCGCTACAACGTGCTCGAGAAGCCGTATTTCTTCGACACCGCGCAAGCCTTGCAGGCCACCGATCGCGACAGGTTCTGGGCGCGCTACAAGTTTGATATTCGGCCCGCCACCGACGATAAGCCATACTTCTTTCACTTCTTCAAATGGCGCTCGCTGCCCGAGCTCCTTGCCTTGAAGGAGCAGGGCGGCTTGCCATTGCTGGAGTGGGGCTACCCGGTGCTGATCGCGACCCTGCTTCAGGGCGCGCTCGCGACCCTGTTATTGATCATCCTTCCGCTCTGGATGATAAGACGCCGCCGTGGCTTGGCTCCCGACGCGTTGCCGTCAACGGCATCCCATGTTGGAGGTGGCACTGAAGCAGGGGCCCTGTCAGGCCGGCGAGTCGCCCTCTACTTCCTCGCGGTTGGCGCCGCCTTCATGTTCGTCGAGATCGCGTTTATTCAGAAGTTCATCCTGTTCTTGAGCCACCCGCTCTATGCGGTGGCAGTGGTGTTATGCGCGTTCCTGTCGTTTGCCGGACTGGGAAGCCGATATGCACAGCGCCTGCAAGCGGGCGGCCCGCCTTCACGCAGCCCAGCGCCCGGGGCGCGCTGGAGGAAAGGCCGCTGGTACCCGGTAGGGTGGATTGTTTTCGCGATCTGTCTTATCTCTCTGCTCTACCTGGCCATCCTCTCACCCCTGTTCCGGCTGCTGATATCCCTCCCGGACCCGGCCAAGATCGCAATCTCCGCACTGCTGGTCGCGCCGCTCGCCTTCGTGATGGGAATGCCGTTTCCGCTGGGACTCGGGCGCGTTGCCTCCCGCATGGAATCGCTCGTACCTTGGGCGTGGGGCATCAACGCCTGTGCTTCGGTGGTGGCTGCGGTGCTGGCCACCCTGTTGGCAATCCATCTTGGCTTTACCGCCGTGGTGCTTATCGCGCTTTTGCTATATCTCGCGGCGGCATTCAATTGTCCATAGACTCCGGGCATCCCTGTCGGAATGCGATTCGCCGCGCGGATGGCCGTGCCCAACCGCTTCGGCTTGTTCGGTGGTGGCAAGTTGACGTGAGGACTTCCGCACCTATACTCCATTCAGACAACGGGCGTGGAGGCGATCGATGGGACCTTGGCGCTTCCGATTGTCCCTGTCACTTCGCGGCAGTTGCAGATGAAGCGCGAAACGCCTGGTGGCTCGCACCTGCAGCAATCGCGCGCGGCCCTGACGCTGGCTGCGCTGGGTATCGTCTACGGTGACATCGGCACCAGCCCCCTTTATGCCGTCAAGGAAACCTTCAATCCCGCCCATGGGATCCCGCTCGCACCCGAAAACATACTTGGCGGCATCTCGGCGATCCTTTGGTCGTTGATGGTGGTCGTTTCGCTCAAGTACGTGATACTCATCATGCGAGCGAACAATCGGGGAGAGGGCGGCATCATGGCGCTGCTCGCGCTGGCTTCATCGTCCGTGAAAAGGTTGGGGCGCCCGCTTACGCCGATCCTGCTGGTGGGCCTGTTCGGCGCGGCGCTATTCTATGGTGATGCGGTGCTGACGCCAGCAATCTCGGTACTCTCGGCGATCGAGGGGCTCGAGGTGGGCACTACCGCTCTCAAGCCTTACGTCCTGCCCGTATCCGTAGGGGTGTTGATCGCACTGTTCCTGTTCCAGCGCCACGGCACCGCGACCATAGGCGCGCTGTTCGGGCCGGTCATGGTGCTGTGGTTCCTCGCGCTGGCCGCGGCGGGTATTTACGGCATCGTCCGGCATCCTGCCATCCTGGGCGCGCTCAACCCCCTGCACGCGTTCGGTTTCGTGACGAAGCATGGATTCGCCTCGTTTGCCGTGCTGGGTGCCGTGCTGCTCGCGTTCACGGGCGCCGAAGCGCTTTATGCCGACATGGGACATTTCGGCAGTGGTCCGATTCGGCTGGCATGGTTCGGGCTCGTGTTCCCGGCGCTGGCGCTCAACTACCTGGGGCAGGGTGCATTGCTTGTAGTCAATGCCAAGGCCATCGAAAACCCCTTCTACCTGCTGTATCCAGCCTGGGCGCTATATCTGATGGTTGCCCTCGCGGCCGCGGCGACGGTGATTGCCTCGCAGGCCACGATATCGGGCGCCTACTCGCTTACCAAGCAGGGTATCCAGCTGGGTTTCCTGCCGCGCATGAACGTGGTCCAGACCTCGGCAAAGGCGATCGGCCAGATCTACCTGCCGGGCGTCAACGGGGTGCTGCTCCTGACGGTCCTGGCTGCCGTGCTTGGTTTCGGCTCCTCCTCGAGACTCGCTTCCGCATATGGCGTCGCGGTGACCGGGACCATGCTGACGACAACCCTCCTCACATTTTTTGTGATCCGCCACGGCTGGGGCTACAACCTGCTGCTAAGTGTGTTCGCAACCGGATTCTTCCTCGCGGTGGACGCGGCGTTTCTTTCCTCGAGCCTGTTGAAGGTCGCCGAGGGCGGATGGTTCCCGCTAATGGTTGGCGCCGGGATGTTTATCGTGATGCAGACATGGCTTCGCGGCAGGCAAGTCCTGCTTGAGCAGCTTCGGCGTTCCGATGTCCAGCTCAAACTGTTCCTCGATTCGCTATTTCGCGAGCCGCCACCGCGAGTGCGCGGCACGGCGGTATTCCTAACCGCGACGCCCGAGGTGGTGCCGCACGCGTTGATGCATAACCTCGACCACAACAGGGTGCTGCACGCGCGCGTCCTGTTCCTCTCCGTGACGATGAAGGAGGTGCCATGGGTGCCGATCAGCGAGCGCATCACCGTCGAGTCGCTCGGACACGACTGCTATCGGGTAGCGCTGCGCTTTGGCTTCATGAACCGGCCTGACGTCCCCCAAGCCCTCACCGGGTTGCCCTGGATATCGAGCCTCGGGTTCGACATGATGGAGACCTCGTTCTTTCTGAGCCGTGAGACCATCATTGCGGTGGCCGACATCCCCAGTGGGATGGCATTTTGGCGCAAACGCCTGTTTGCAACGATGAGCAGGAACGCCGGCAGCCCGGCCGAGTACTTCACCATTCCGCCGAATCGCGTGATTGAGATTGGTACACAGATCCGAATCTAGGAACGCTGTCCGAAGGCACTGCGTCAATCCCGGCCAGCCTCGCGCAGCCCGGGCCTGCTGGCTCGCTCCGGCTTGCGACCCTCAGAATCACTGCGTGGAAAGCAGGTCAGACCGGGGAGTCATCCAACAGCTGATGGCTCTATGGCCCCCTCGCAAGTGGACGCCAGTGCATTGGCAAGCGACTTCACTCGAGCTGAATCTCGCCGTCGAACTGGACCTTGACCTGCAAGGCGGCCAGTTCCAGCGTGACCACGACCGGGAAGCGTTCGGTTCCGGTGATGGTGCCGGCGGCGATCGCCCTGGACACCGCCTGCTCGATTTCCCGCTGCGAGCTCACGCCGACGACTTTGAGGAACTTGCGGATGCTGAGGTTGAAGGCTTCTTCGTTCATCGCGCTCTCCTCGCGGCTACCACAAGGAAAGACTAGGCGCTGGGCTGCGTTTTTGCTGCCAAAATAATCAATTTGCGCCTTGTAAGGCATTTACGCGACACCTTAAAAACAAAGTCGAAGCAAGCCTCATGGCCCGAGCAATGGCTCGGCCGTAGAACTGCCTATCGACCGCTGAACAGCGGACGGCCGCTTCCGACCTACTTGCGACGTTCGCACCCTCGACTTACAAACGTCAGACTTCCACCTCCGCCACCCGAGCCTTCAACCGCGGCGCGGCGAAATCAAGAAAAGCGCGCAACTTCAGCGGCAGGATTCCCTGTCCGGTGTGAACAAGGCTGATCGGCCACGGCGCCGGCTCAAACGGTGCGAGCACGATCTTGAGTGCACCGGCACGCAACGCGCTCGCCATCTGATAGGACACCACGCGAGTGATCCCAACACCGGCCACCGCCGCATCGATTGCGGCTTCGGCAGTGCTGACGGCAAGCCGCGAACGAACGCGCACCGCGATCTCCGACTTGCCCGACATGAAGCTCCAAACCTGCCTGGATGTCATCTGTTCGAACGTAATGCATGCATGCGCGGCGAGCTCAAGGGGGCTCGTCGGCGTGCCGTGTTCAGCGAAGTAGGCCGGGCTTGCGCACACCACCCGACGCACTGTGCCAATCCGTGTGGCGATGAAACTGCTGTCGGGCAGTTCGGCAATCCGCAATGCGACGTCGACGTGCTCTTCAAGAAGAGGCACCACGTGGTCGGTCAGCACCATCCGCACATCGATGTCCGGATAAGTTTTGAGGAAATCCGCGACCACGGGCAAGACGTGCAGGCGTCCGAAGACGATGGGTGCAGTGATGACAAGCTCGCCTTTGGGCGCCGCGTATTCCCCCGACGCCGCACGCTCCGCTTCTCCCACTTCCTCGAGAATGCGCCGGCATGCGGCGACATACGATTGCCCAGCTTCGGTGAGAGAAAGCTGTCGGGTGGAGCGATGCAGGAGTCGGGTTTTCAGGTGCGACTCCAGGTCTCCAACCTTGCGACTCACTGTTGCGAGCGGGATCTTGAGTTGACGCGCCGCAGCAGAAAAACTTCCTGCTTCGACCACAGCCACCAGGATCGACATGGATTCGAAACGATCAGCCACGTTCTCATTTTTTGGGAGGATGATTCCCAATAATGCCGGATTATCTTTACGAGTGGAAGGGGATAACATCCGCAGCGTCTCCCCGGCAACCGAGGGCGGCGGACGATTTGAGGCTTCTCGGCTGGCTGCTTTGGGCCGCCACGCCTCGGGTCCCCAAAAATCTGGAGAATGTGCTGTGTCAACGATTTCGAGTCCCAATCCGCAGTCTTCGCGAAAAACCGCTTCCATCAGAAATCTGCCCGTCAACCTGTTTGCATCGGTAATGGGTATTGCTGGACTTTCTATCGCATGGCGCCAGGCCAGCCAGGAATTTGGGGTAAGTCCGCTGATGTCCGAAGCAGCCGGTATCCTCGCCTTGATCGTATTCCTCGTGCTGAGCGCGGGATATCTCGTCAAGATGGTCAAACATCCTGACGCGGTCGTCGGCGAGTACCGACATCCCGTCGCCGGCAATTTTTTCGGCACGATCACGATCGCTATCCTGCTGCTCTCCTCGGTCGTTGCCCAACTGAGCCAGACACTCGCCGAAGTCATGTGGACAGTAGGCGCGATTTCGACGATCGCGCTCTGTTTCGCGATTGCGAGCCGGCTGCTGCAGGGAAAGATTGACGCTGCGCATGCAGTTCCCGCCTGGTTCATCCCGGGTGTGGCCACGTTGGATATCGCCGTTGCCGGCGGGACCATGCCAATGCCGTGGGCCCATGAAGTCAACCTGTTCGCAATGGCCGTTGGAACGATGATTGCCCTCTTGTTCTTTACGATGATCATGTCGCGAATGATTCACCACGAGCCTCTGCCCGCCGGCATGGTCCCTTCGCTGTTGATCCTGATGGCACCGTTCGAAGTAGGCTTTCTCGCCTACACCAACATGACGCAGCACGTCGACACCTTCTCCGGGTTGCTGTTCTACTTCGGTCTTTTCATATTCCTCACACTGGCGCCCAAGGTTTTCCGTAGGGGGATTCCGTTCGCTACCGGTTGGTGGTCGATCAGCTTTCCGATGGCAGCGCTGGCGAGTGCCTCGCTGAAATACTCGATGTTCGCCCAGGCCTGGCCCGTGAAGGTGATTGCAATCATCCTGCTCGCCATGCTAAGCATCGCGATTGTGGTTCTCTTTGTCAGAACGCTGCACATTCTCCTTAACGGTAAGCTGCTCGCCGGTTGAAACGGCACTCAGATGGCTACCTGTGGGCCTGCGTCCGTTGCGCTGGCGTTTTGGGCGCGGAGATGGTTTGGCTCGCAGTTGACGAAATTCCCATGCAGGTCTGTGGTACTTCGTCCTCCACATAATGAAGCGGGCGTTGCCACGCTCGACATTTCGCGTCGCGGCTGGGTATGGGAATGGCGACCGATATGACCGAAGTTCAGGACCCGTGCATGTTTTCTGACCCGACTGGCGGCGCGCCGTCTCCACGACTCCCGGACGTAATATCAGAAGGTTTGGCAGTCGTTTTTTGTGGAATAAATCCCGGCATGAGAGCGGTGGCAACGAACCACCATTTCGAAGGAAATGGCAACCGTTTCTGGCGAGTCTTACAGTTGGCCGGTTTCACGCCAGAGCTAATGCGTCCTGAAAACGACCGGGACCTGCTCGACTATCGATGTGGATTGACAACAGCTGTTGGCCGACCTACGGCGCGGGCCGATCAGCTTTCGCCGCATGAATTCCTTGAGTCGGCTTCGCCATTACTGAAGAAAATCGAACTTCATCGCCCCACATATATCGCCTTCCTGGGAAAGACGGCATACGCAGCCATTTCGGGTCAGCGGCACGTCTTATGGGGACATCAGAACGCCGTGTTCGGTGGGGCAAAAGTATGGATCCTTCCAAATCCGAGCGGTTTGAACCGCTCGTTCAGCCTCGATGACCTCGTTGGGGCTTATAGAGAGTTGTACCTTGCGATAGATTGACGCTCGCATCTTCTGGAGAGCGGGTGCGCGTGTTGTCCAGGACGAGTTGGGCGGGGTGCGTTGACATCGATGTGACCTGCGCGGTGAACGTAGATCCCGATCTGTAGAGGCCTGCCAGAAGTCAACGCAGCGCTGCTGCACATCCACATCGCACCGGATGCCTCGTCGGCGCCTGCTACAAGCCAACGCCCGAGTGGGTCGAGGCCTATTTCTCCCTGCTTACACACCTTGGAAGGAAATAGCGCTTGAGGAGCGCTTCAAGGCCGCCATCAGCGTAGCGCCGTATTGCGGTCGGCATTTTCTGCCACCGCCCGCGCCGTGCTCATTCGCGCGCGCGCGGTCTGGTGAATCATCTCGCGAAAGCCGCCGAGCAAAGGATCCTCGATGGCCATGCGGTTAAAGGCGAGCATCACCGGGTTCGCTGGAAGTGGCCGCCGTAGCTTGACGATGCGCAGCAGTCCGAATGCCACATGGCTGCGGGCGACGGATTCCGGTGCGATCGAGACCAGGCTGGTGCCTGCGACCAGGGCCAGGTTGGATTCGAAGGAGCGTGTCTCGATCACCGGCCGGATCCTGGGCAGGCCATGCTCGTTCCAGAACGTTTCGAAGGTCACGCGCGAGCTGGTCTCGGCGTCGGGTAGCGCCCAACCCTGGCCCAGCAGGCGGGACAGGTGAATGGGGCCTGCCGGGATGGTAGGGTGACCGGCCGCGCAGACGATCACCGTGCGCTCCTCATACAGACGCTCCACTACAAGGTCGTCGCCGTCGTCGCGCGTGGTGCTGCGCAGGATGGCGAAATCCAGGCTCCCGGTGGCGATCTGGTCGAACAGCATTTTTGAACTGCCTTCGACCACGCGGAACTGGTAGGGCGTGTCGGCGGCCTGTGCCGACGTATCGGTCGGCACTGCCGGATAGAGCCGGGCGAGCAGGCCGGGCATCACGGTGTGCATGGCACGCGGAATGCACCCGAGTTGGATCGGCCGGCGCTGCGGATCGGCGATGGCGTCGTTCAGCCGCTCGATCGCGCGCAGGACGAATCGCGCCTGGGACAGCACCGCCTTGCCTTGCGCGGTGGGCATGCTGCCGTGACTGGAGCGTTCGAACAGGCGGGCGCCCAGCAGGTTCTCCGCCTCGGCAAGCAGACGTGACAGAACGGGCTGCGGCACGCCGAGCTCGCGTGCTGCGCGATGCACGGAGTGGTTATCGCCCACGGCGACGAGGGCTTCGATATGGCGCCGCTGCAGCGGCTTGTTCGGCAGAGATGGCATGGCACGGGGAGGGGATACGAAAGCAGCATAACTGGATGCGTAATCTATATCATTTACGCTATCGGGGGCGAGGTCTATATTGGGGCCATTCCAATTCACCATGGATAGACAGCCACCATGACACGCATCTCCGTGACGCCGCTCCAATCCAGTCTCGGCGCTGAAGTTAGCGGTATCGATCTGCGCCAGCCGGTCGATGACGAAGTCCTGGCTGCGCTTCGCGAAGCCTGGGCCAGGTACCTCGTGCTGCGTTTTCGCGGTCAGGCACTGTCGGATCCGGAACTGCTGGCTTTCAGCCGGCTGTTCGGAGAACTCGATCCGCCGGGGCCGAACCCGTACGGCAAGCCCTTCCTGAGCGAATTTCCGGAGATCAATGTGATCTCCAATGTCAAGGTCGATGGCGTGCCGATCGGCAACCTGGGCGACGGCGAGGCGGTGTGGCATTGCGATATGACCTATGTCGAGCGACCGCCTCGCGCCGCGTTGCTGCACGCGCTTGAAATTCCGCCCGGCGGTGGCGATACCTTCTGGTCGGATATGTACCTCGCCTATGAAACCCTGCCAGACCATACCAAGGCGTTGATTTCGGGACGCCGCGCCATTCACGACGCCACCTACAACAGCGCCGGCATGATGCGCAAGGGCATGAAGGAAGTGACCGACCCGCGCGAAGCGCCGGGCGCGCATCATCCGCTGGTCATCGCGCATCCCGATACCCGCCGCCCCGCGCTGTTCCTCGGCCGCCGCCGCAACAGCTATGTGCTGGGCATGGACCTTGCCGAAAGCAATGCGCTGCTGGACACGCTATGGGAGCATGCCACCCGGCCCGAGTTCACCTTCCGCCAGGAGTGGCAATTGCACGATCTGATCCTCTGGGACAACCGATGCACGCTGCACCGCCGCGACGCATTTGATCCGAATGCCTCCCGCATCATGCACCGCACCCAGATCAAGGGTCCCGCCATCGAAGCCTTCGACCCGGCCTCGGCTGGCATGGCGCTGGAGTCGTGAACATGGATGGCTTGCACCTTCCCATTCGCCGCGTCGAGGTATTTGGCGTGGCCGTGCCCCTGGTCGGCCCCGGCTTTCGCAATGCTTATGTCACCAAGACCGTGCAGAAGAGCGCGCTAGTACGCCTTACTGCGGAAGACGGTTCGATCGGGCTGGGCAATATCGATCCCTCTCCCGGCTATTCAGTGGAAACCATCGAACAGTCGCTGCTGGCCATCCGCGACGAACTCGCGCCGCTGGTGCAGAACTGCGACGCCGGCAATCCGCATCAGGTGATGCAGCGCATGGACCAGGGTCGCTCAGGTTACCTGGACGCCAAGGCGGCGATTGAGATGGCCTGCGTCGACATGTTGGCGCGCCGGCTCAATATCCCGGTGCACCAGTATCTGGGCGGCGCCGTGGTCGACACAGTGCGCTTCAATGCGTGGATTGGCATTGTTCCGCCCGACGAGGCGGCCGCGGAGGCCCGCAAATGGTTTGACCGCGGCTTCCGCTCGGCCAAGATCAAGGTCGGCGGGGGCATCGAGGCCGACCGCGATCGCCTTGCGGCGGTGCGCGACGCGGTCGGGCCGACCATGACCCTGCGCGCCGATGCGAATGCCGGGTACAGCGTCGAGGAGGCGATCGCGCTGGGCCGCTTGCTGGAACCGATCGGCCTGCAACTGCTGGAACAGCCGGTGGCTGAGGACGACCTTGCCGGCATGGCAAAAGTGCGGCAGGCCATCGGCATCCCGGTGATGGCCGACGAATCGATCACCGATCATGCCAGCCTGATCGCGGTGATCCGCGCCAACTGCGCCGATATCGTCAAGCTCAAGGTGATGAAGCAGGGCGGCTTCCTGACCTGCAGGCGCATGCTGGAAACCGCCAGTGCGGCTGGCATGAAGGTTGTTATCGGACACGGGTTCGGGCTGGGCGTGAACACGGCGGCGGAAATCATGCTGGCATGCACCAGCACCGATGTGCTGGAAGGGCTGGAATGCGTGGGGCCGCTGAAGACTGCGGACGACATCGTGACCCACAAGCTCGATATGAGCAGCGGCGCGGCCGCCGTTCCCGCCGGCTGCGGGCTTGGGGTTGAACTTGACGAGGAGAAGGTGGAGCGCTACCGGTTTGCGTTCTAGCGCTTCTAGCGCTTCTAGCGCTTCTAGCGCTTCTAGCGCATGTGCCATTGCAGCACGGCAGAAATATAACCACGGCAAAAGTGGTACCAGGAGACAAGCATGTCCTTACGGAAGCTCTCTGTTCTTTGCACGGGCTTGTCGCTGCTCGCCGCGATCGCGGCGGCGCCGGCCCGCGCGGCCGACTGGCCCGTCAAGCCGGTCACCATCCTGGCGCCATTCGCCGCGGGCGGCACCGTCGACCTGGTGGCGCGCGTGATGGCGGTGAAACTGGGCCGCGAGCTTGGCCAGCCCTTTGTCGTTGATAACCGGGGCGGCGCCGGTGGCACCATCGCCACGGCCATGCTGGCGCGTGCCGCCCCCGATGGCTACACGCTGATGATCCACCACATGGGCCTGGTCTTCAGCGATTCACTCTATAGCCATCTTCCTTACGACACCAAGCGCGACATCTTGCCGGTCGCCTATATTGGCGCCACGCCAAACGTCCTGGTGGTGACTAAGACCTTGCCGGTCAAGACCATGGACGATTTCCTGGCGCTGGCCAAGGCCAAACCGGGCTCGATCAACTATGGCTCCGGCGGCATCGGCAGCGCCGGCCACTTGCCCATGGCAGTGCTCGGCATGATGACCGGGACCCATCTCCAGCACGTGCCGTACAAGGGTTCCGGCCCGGCGCTGACGGAGCTCGTGTCCGGCCAGATCCAGTCCATGCTGTTGACGATTCCCGCTGTGATGCCCTTTATCAATTCCGACATGGTCCGTCCGATCGCCACTTCAGGCAAGAAGCGTTCGCCGGCATTGCCCAACCTGCCGACCATGGAGGAAGCGGGCATCAAGGGTTTCGCATACGCGCCCTGGTATGGCTTTTTCGCGCCCGCCGGCACGCCGCCGGCAGTGGTGCAGAAGCTGCATGATGCTGTCGGCAAGGTCCTGCACGATCCTGAAGTCGTGGCGAGACTCAGCGGCGAGGGGATTGAAGTGGAAGCGATGCCGCGCGAGCGGTTTGCCAGCATCGTCGAGGCCGACATGGCGCGCTGGGGCAAGACCATCAAGCAACTTGGCATCAAGACGCAGTAGGGCGTATCCGCGATGTGTGCAAATCAGCCGGAAGGCGGCGCCGGCCGCCGCGAGCCCCGCTCCCCCGCCGACCTGTTCGTGACCTTCACCCTGCTGGGTCTGCAAGGATTCGGCGGCGTCCTGGCTGTGGTGCAACAGGAACTGGTGGAGCGCAAGCGCTGGCTGACGCGCGAGGAGTTCGTCGAGGACTGGGCGGTGGCGCAGATCATGCCGGGTCCCAACGTGGTCAACATGGCGCTGATGATCGGCGGCCGTTCGTTCGGCCTCGCCGGTGCGATGGCTGCGCTGGCGGGCATCCTTGCACTGCCGCTGGTGGTGGTGGTTTTGCTAGAACTGCTACACGCGCGCTTTGCCGATCATCCCGGCGTGGCGGGCGCGCTGCGCGGCACCGGGGCAGTGGCCGCAGGGCTGTTCGCGGCCACCGGGCTCAAACTGCTGAGCGCGCTGCGTGCCAATCCGCTGGGCCGCCCGCTTGCCATCGCACTGGGCGCCGGTTGCTTCGGCGCGGTTGCGCTGCTGCGCTGGCCGCTCGTCTACGTGCTGCTGGGCCTGGGCACCTTCGCCTGCCTGCTCAGCTACCGGAAGCTCAAACCGTGAGCGGGGCACCGATGCTGACGCTCGGGTGGGGCGACTGGCTGAGCCTGTTCTCCCATTACCTGTCGCTGTCCTTGCTGTCGATCGGCGGCGCCATCACCACCGCGCCCGATATGCACCGCTACCTGGTGGATCAGCAGCACTGGCTCAACGACGGTCAATTCAATGCATCGGTGACGATCGCCCAGGCAGCGCCGGGTCCCAATGTGCTGTTTATCGCGCTGCTTGGATGGAACATCGGCATGAACGCGGGCGGCATCCCCACGGCGCTGCTAGGTGTGGTGCTAACCATGTCCGGCATCCTGCTGCCCAGTTCCACGCTGGCCTACGTCGCTGCCCGGTGGGGCCACCGCAACCGCGGCTTGCGCGGCGTGCAGGCGTTCCGGCAGGGTATGGCACCGATCGTGATCGCGCTGCTGATCGCGACGGCCTGGACGCTGTCCAGCGTTCACGACAACGCGGCGCGGGACTGGCGGCTATGGCTGTTGACGGTGTTCACCGCCCTGATCATCTGGCGTTTCCGGATGCACCTGCTGTGGCTGCTTGCCGCGGGTGCCGTGCTGGGGTGGTTCGGACTGGTTTGAACGCCGGAACCATGACGTGCGGAATGCCCATCGCATCGGGCTTCGGGCTACAAGTTTCCGGCAAAGTCCTTGTCCGAGTTGCTCAGCTATGCCCGTAGCTATCCCAGGAAGATCAACTACGGCTCTTCGGGCGTTGGCGGCTCGTCGATTCCCTGCCGCGCTTCGTGTCGGAACAGATCTCCACTCTTTGGGGACAGCCGATGATTGTAGACAACCGCCGGGGGCGGCCGGCAACATCGGCATGTCCATGTCTACCGGCCGGGCCCGGCATCCGGGCCGAGACGGGCTATGGCCAAGCCAATACGGTCAGCCCATATTACGATCCGCTGATCGCCAAGATCATCGTCCATGCTGCAGATCGCCCCGGCGCGATCACACTGGCGCAAGAGGCCTTGCAAGCCACGCAGATTGCCGGTGTGAAAACCAATCTTCCCTTTCTGGCAAAGACGTTGGCTCACCAGCCATGGCGCGACGGGCGTCTGCACACCGGGCTGGTTGCGGACATTACTATTTGGCCCTGACAAGTGTGTGTGTGTGTGTGTGTCCAGGCTAAATTGAGACGTCCGGTGTTTGGCCAAGTTGAAATGTCCGATTCAGAGCGCGTGGTTTTGGGGTTTCTTGGCTTGTTTCTTTAGGG
>NZ_BAAILO010000050.1:0-997 GCF_054589115.1 Cupriavidus sp. 8B
GCTTGCGCGCAAGGCGCGGGACGCGCATGAACTCATTTCGCTGTACGCCGGACTGCTCTCACACGGCACGGATCTCGATGCAACGAGCGTTGCTGCGATGATTCCGGAGTTGGATCCGGCGCATATCTCCACCACTATGCGCGCCCTCGAAATGCCTGGTCGGTTGACCCGCGCGAACGAACGGGTGGTGGAATTCCAGCGCACACACCCGATTACCGAACTCTGGGGGACTGGGAGGAGGGCCTCCAGCGATTCCATGAGCCTGGACACGTCACCCCACCTATTCTATGCGCGGGTCGACCCACGACGCCGCACGCACGCCGTGGGTATCTACACACACGTCCTCGACCAGCATGGCATCGCGTACAACCAGCCGATCGTGCTCAATGAGCGGCAGGCCGGTGCCGCGATTGAAGGCGTGATCCGTCACGGTGAGAAGCGTGACGATGGCGGCCTGCTCCGACTTTCGGTCGATACCCATGGATATACGAACGTGGGCATGGCGCTATCGAAAATGCTCGGCTTTGATCTCTGCCCCCGCTTGCGCAACCTCTCGGAGCGCAAGCTGTATCTACCGCGGGGATGGATGGCCCCGGAAGGCGTCGCCCCAGTTGTCTGCCAGGACATATCGCTCAAGGCAATCCGTGACGGATGGGATGGTTTGCTGCGGCTGGCGGCATCGATCAAATCCGGACGTCTAAGCGCTATTGTCGCGTTGGAGCGATTCGGCAGCGCGGCACACGGTGACCCGATTCATCGCGCGGCCGACCATCTTGGCAAGCTGCTGCGCACGCTTTTCCTGTGTGATTACTTCAGCAATACCGGGTTTCGTCGTGAGTTGCATACGCTACTGAACCGGGGCGAATCAGTTCACCAGCTCCAGCGTGCGATATACACAGGCAAGGTCGCGCCGGAGCGCGGACGGCGGCGCGACGAGATGATCGCGATCTCTGGCTCTCTGACGCTGTTGACGAACCTGGTGATCGCGTGGAACACG
>NZ_BAAILO010000051.1:0-1249 GCF_054589115.1 Cupriavidus sp. 8B
TGTAGTGGTCAAGTTTTTTCGGACAGGCTGATAGGTTGTTTTGCTGTTGGCTTGGCCTCATAAGCGGTAGGCGAGACATAGCCGAGGGTTGAGTGCAAGCGGACAGGGTTGTAGAAGCCCACGATGTACTGGGTAATGTCACGTCGTGCCTCCGCGTGATTGGCATAGCGCCGCTGCCACACCCGCTCCATCTTCAGGTTCAGGAAGAAGCGCTCCATCGGCGAGTTATCCCAGCAGTTGCCTTTGCGGCTCATGCTGCAAACGATGCCGTGGCGTGCCAGCATGGCCTGGTACTCGGCGCTGGCGTACTGACTCCCTCGATCCGAGTGGAGCACCAGCCCCCGCGCCGGCCGACGCTGCTGTAGCGCCATCTCCAGCGCGGACATGACCAGGGCTGTCGGCATGGCCGGTGCCATGGCCCAGCCGACTACCTTGCGTGAGTACAGATCCAGCACCACTGCCAAGTACAACCAGCCCTGGGCGGTGCGGATATACGTGATATCCGAGACCCAGGCCCGGTTTGCCTGCGACACACCGAACTGCCGATCCAGCACATTTTCTGCGACTGGTTGATCATGTTTGCTGTCGGTCGTCGCGACAAACTTGCGCTTCCAGGTCGCACGCAGCCCAGCCTCCCGCATCACCGTACGGACCCGCTGACGGCCGATTTTGATCCCCTGGGCCCGCACCGCATGCATCAGTCTCCGGCTGCCATAGCTGGCGCCGCTGGCCGCAAAGGCCGCTTTAACATGGGCCTGCTGTCGCAACTTCGGCGCACCCGGCAAGGCGCGCCGGTGAGCGTAGTAGCCAGCTCGACTGACGCCCAACAGCCGGCACGCCGAACTGACGGAGACAGCCTTCTCTTGCAGGTGGGTTACCACCCGATAACTCACTTGAGTTCTCGTGCAAAGAAGGCCGAGGCCTTTTTTAGGATGCTATTGTCCTCCCGCAACTGCCGGTTCTCAGCCTCCAACTGCCGAATGCGCTGCTGCTCTGCCGTCAGCGGCTTGCCAATCCCTGCACCGCCCGCCAGTTCCGAATCGTACTGCGCCAGCCATCGCCGCACTGCCGTCTCTCCAAGCTCCATCGTCCGGCAAACCTCGCCCACCGATAGACCCTGGTCTTTCACCATCCGTACTACTTCCAGCTTGAAGCTGGCATCAAATTGTCGGCGTTGTCTTGTCATCTGTTTCCTCGTCGATATGGATTGTCACCCTATCGACCTGTCCGAGGAAATTAGACCACTGCA